>SCVT01000570.1 GCA_004296815.1 Reyranella sp.
CCACCAGAGAAACGCCTGCCACAAAAGTTTCTCCCGATCCGAACACGTCGCCGCTCGTCACGCCGATCGGCGTTGGTAACGAAGCGAACCTTCCGGCACGCAAGGGCTCGATCGACGAATTCCTCAGGCGCAATGCCGAGGTCCTCGAGAAGGATCGCGAGGAGTTCCAGACCTACCTGGTCGCCAAGCATGAAGAGGCGACGCGCAAGGCCAAGGCCGAGGCGTCCAAGCCGAAAACCAAGACGAGGATGAGCCGTCGCACGATGCTGAACGTCGCGGTCGGCACTGCAGCCACCGCCGAGGTGGCCGTGCTGGGCTACAGCGCACTGAACGGCGGCTCGTCGTCGGACGGCGGCGTCATCCAGGTGGCTGGCACCGGCGTGCAGCAATCGCCGATCGCGCGCGAGGTCGTCGACTCGCGAGCCGACATCAAGGGCCGCAGCCTTGGCAATTGGGTGGCGCTGTTGCCGACCAAGATGGGCGGCGGCACCTACGCCATCGACCTCAACTCGAACCGCGTGCTGGCCTCGATCTGGTACTGGAACTACGGCGACTACAATCCGATCAGCCACCATCTCTGCGCCTTCCCGAGCGCCGACCCGTATCACGGCTTCGAATTCGTGAACTCGACGCAGGGCGGTGCGAACTCGCTGATCTATCAAATCCCGACCAAGGTCACACAGGAGACGGCGCCGCCGGGCACCAACATCTACCGCGTCCGCTACGACGGTACGCAGATGCATCTGATCGAGAACGTGTCGGAGACGACCGGCCTCGGCCTCGGTGTACACGTGACGGTGAATCCCAAGGACGCGCAGTCTTATTTTGTGACCGACGGCCAGAAGGACATCGCCGCCTGCTTCGACCGCACGACATCGAAGGTGAAGGCCGCACTGCGCTTCGACTGGACGCCGAATGTGCCCGATCTGCGCAACGCCTGGATCAAGGGCGGTACGCTCACTATCAGGAAGATCTATCCCGACGCGGCGACTGGCCTCTACGACTATCAGGGAACCAAGGGCAACAAGATCGACTTCGAAATGGTGCCCATGGGCGAGTTGCTCGTCGAAGACGGATCGACGCCGGGCGACGCGCCGCTCACCCTCACCGGCGCCGACGGCACGATCTGGCATCCCGAGGGCCGCTGGGCCGCGACCGTTGTGCGACTGTGCGGCGGCATCTGCATCCTCGATCCCGAGAAGAACTTCGAGCCGGCCGCCTTCCTGCAGTTCAACAAGGACTCGCAGGACCAGTATCCGGTCGAGCAGATCGACAAGGACACGTGGAAGGTCGTGTTCGACAAGATCCATTCGCCGGGCCACGAGATCGGCTTCTCGCCCGACGGCAAGTTCCTGGTGATGATGAACAATCTCCGGGAGAACAACTGCTCGATCTTCTCCTGCAGCGACCCCGACCCGAAGAAGTGGCGCAAGGTTGCCCACGTCGAGGATCCGTTGTGGCGCGGCAAATACCCGAACCCGTTTCACATGGTCTTCTCGATGGACAGCTCGAAGCTCTACCTGTCCATCCTGCACCCCTCGCCAGCCGCCAGCGGGCTCATGGTGGTCGACACCAAGACCTGGAAGATTCTCAAGGAGATCCAGGGAATCGGCCCCGACCTGCAGACGCCGGCCATCACCTACGACGGCAAGTACGTGCTGACGCCGTTCAGCGGCTTCCAGCGACAGTCGAGCGGCATCGCGGTCGTCGACACCTCGACCGACACCCTGGTCGGGATCCTGCCGAGCAACGGCGGGCACCATGACTGCGTGATCATCCCGACCAAGCTGGAGCACATGAAGCACACGCGCTCCTGTACGCTCTGAATGGGCACGCTTTGAGGCTTCTGGCGAGCCTTGCGCTGCAGAACCTGGGGCGGCGCAAGGCGCGCAGCCTGCTGCTGATCGCAGCCGTCGCGGTGGCGAGCGGTGTGGTCTTCACTGGCGCCACGCTGATGCGCAGCATCGACCAGAGCATGGCAGTCGGATTCACGCGGCTTGGCGCCGACATGATGGTGGTGCCCGACGGCGCCCTTACCAACATCACAGCGGCCCTGCTGACGGTCGAGCCGACCGACCTCGTGCTGGATCAGGATCTCTTCACCAACGCGAAGCTCGCCGCGGTTGGTCGCGCGGCGCCGCAGAAGATCGCGCGAGTCGAGCATTCGGGCATCGGCAGCCATCACGAGTCGGCCGACCTGATCGGCTTCGATCCCGCGCTCGATTTCACGGTGAGGCCGTGGCTGGTCGAGAAGCTCAATCGCGACATGCGGCCGGGCGACGTCATCCTGGGCGCAGCCCGCGAGGCACCGCTCGGCTCGGAACTGCTGATCTTCGGCAAGCCGCACATCGTCTATGGCCGACTGGGACGCACGGGCGTCGGCACGCACGAACGCGGCGCCTTCATGAGCTTCGGGACCCTGGACGCGCTTGCCCCCTCGGTGCATGGCCATGGCGGCGGCCCGCCGGCAGCTTTGCAGAAGGGCAAGGTGAGCGGCTTCCTCGTCGAGCTGGCGCCGGGCGCCACGCCGCTGCAGGCGCGCTTCTCGATCCTCTCGACTCTGAAGGGCGTCAAGGTCGTGACCGGCGATTCGACCATGAGCGGCATCCGCCAGGGCCTCTCGGCACTGCTCGACGGTATCATGGCGCTGATGGTTCTGATGTTCGCCAGCACCGCCTTGATGGTGAGTGTGCTGTTCTCCGCGATCGTGACCGAGCGGCGCGGCGAGCTGGGGCTCCTCAAGGCGATCGGCGCGCGACGCGGCCAGGTCGTCGGCATGATGGTCACCGAGGCGGTGATAGCCACCGGCGCTGGCGGCGCGCTGGGCGTCGTGCTGGGAATCCTGGTGATGCGCCTCTACGAGCGCTCGCTGGTCTACTGGCTCGAGAATGTCGGCGTGCCGTTCCTCTGGCTGGACACGCCGCGCATGATCGCCGTCGCGGCCGGGGCGATCGTCCTGGCCTCGACCATCGGTGCTCTGGGCGCGCTCTATCCCGCGTGGCGCGCCAGCCGGCGCGATCCCTACGATCTCGTGCGCGGCGAGGGCTGAGCGATGCTCTCCTGCCGCGGCTTGCGAAAGGACTACGTCACCGAGCGAGGCGAGGTGGCGGCCGTGGCCGGGATCGATCTCGATGTGGCGGCCGGCCGGTACACCGCGATCATCGGCCGTTCGGGTTCGGGCAAGTCCTCGCTGATGGCCATGATCGGCGGTCTCAGCCGGCCCTCGCAGGGCCAGGTGACGGTCGACGGCACCGACATCTGGGGTCTGTGCGAGAACGACCTCGCGGCCTTCCGAAACCGGCGCATCGGCTTCGTCTTCCAGTTCGCCAGCCTGCTGCCGACGCTTCGCCTGGTCGACAACGTCGCTCTGCCGGCGATGCTGCATCGCGACCGGGCACGCAGCGCCATCTATTCGCGCGCGGCATCGCTGCTCGCCCAGATGGGCCTCGGCGACCATCTCGATGCCTATCCGTCCGAGGTCTCGGCCGGCGAGCAGCGACGTGCGGTGATCGCCCGCGCGCTGATCAACGAACCGGCGCTGATCCTGGCCGACGAGCCGACCTCAGATCTCGACGAGCAGACCGAGATCGAGATCATGGACGAGCTGCTGGCGGTCAACCGCGAGCGCGGCACGACGCTGATCCTGGTGACGCACAATCTGGCGCTGGCCGGGCAGGCCGAGCGGATCGTGCACATCGCCCACGGCGTGATCGTCGCATGACCACCTCGCCCGCCGATCCCGACAAGGACGCGCTGATCGCCGACCTGCGCCGCCAGCTCGCCGCATCGCAGTCGGAGGCGCGTCTGCTGAAGCGGCGGCTGGACTCGGCCATCACGCCGCGCCCGCGCGATCTCGCCGGCGAGTTGCGCGCTGCAGCACCGCGCAAGACCGATGCTCCCGTCGCCGAGGTCGCCGTGAAGCTGGGCCGCCGGTTCGATCTCTGGCGGTCGCCGGTGGTGATCGGTGCCGCCTTCATGGTGCTGACCGCCTTTGCGGTCGATGCCGGCGTGGCCCTTTACCAGGCGCGCGCGCTCAGGGAGGCACGCCAGGCCCGCTTGCTACTCGAGAACGCCGTGATGCGCTCGCTCTATGTAGAGCTGAAGAATGTCGCCTACGAGCCCGACGGCAAGTCGTATCGCGCGACGCTCTCCCTGCAGAACACCAGCCCCAAAGGGCCGCTCTACGTGATGCTGAACACCGTCGGAGTCTATGTGCAGGTCGGCATGGCCTGGCAGCAGGTCCCGTCCCGTCCCGTCGAGGGCGTGAGCTTGGGCGTCATGAAGGTCGTGGACGGCTATTCCTATGACGTCGTCTTCACGCCCGAGGTGCAGAACTGGGCCGAGCTGATCCCCGGCTACATGCATGTCCGCATCCAGTCGGATCTGCTGGTAAGCGAGAAGGCACAGCCCGGCCCCGATGTCGTCGAGCGCCGCTCACCCTTCTACGTCTACCTGAAGCCGCATGGTGCCAACGACGATGACATCCGTGCGCGCAGCCGGCGCACCGGCACGCCGCCGGTCTTCATCCCGATGCCGCCGCACTGACGGCTAGCGCTTGCGGCTGGCTTTCTCGGCGATGCCGGAGAGACCTTCGCGGCGGGCAAGCTCGGCCCACACGGCCTGGGGCTTCACGTTGGTCGCGGCCCACAGCGTCAGCAGGTGATAGAGCATGTCGGCACTCTCGCCGACGAGCTTGGGCTTGTCGCCACGGATGCCCTCGATCAGCGCCTCGACCGCTTCCTCGCCGAGCTTCTTGGCGATCTGCTGGCGGCCGCGGCTGAACAGACGGGCGGTGTAGGAGGTTTCGGGATCGGCGCCCTTGCGGCTGTCGATCACGAGGTAGAGCCGGTCCAGCACATGCTCGTCGACGCTCGCGACGCCATTCTTCTTGTTGTGCGCCTTCTTGGCTTTTTTCTTCTTGGCCATCCGGGGGAACTCCATCGCCCGTGGGGGACGGGCGATCGAAAACTTTACTCGCGCCTCTTGAGCGGGCGCGGCGGCGATTTTACGCCAAAATCACGCCGGGCGCGAGATTTGTCGTACCGGCACGCCGGCCGCGGCGAGATGCTCCTTCGCCTGCGCGATGGTGAACTCGCCGAAATGGAAGATCGAGGCGGCCAGCACGGCCGAGGCGCCGCCCTTGGTGACGCCGTCGAGCAGGTCGTCCAGCGAGCCCACGCCACCGGAGGCCACGACCGGCACCGGTACAGCGTCGGAGATCGCCCGGGTCAATTCGAGGTCGAAGCCCGACTTGGTGCCGTCGCGGTCCATCGAGGTGATCAGCAGCTCGCCCGCGCCCGACTGCGCCATGCGACGCGCCCAGTCCAGCGTGTCGAGGCCGGTGCCCTTGCGCCCGCCATGGGTGAAGACCTCCCATTTGCCGGGCGCGGTCTGCCGCGAGTCGATCGACACCACGATGCACTGGTCGCCGTACTTCTCGGCAGCTTCCTTGACGAATTCCGGCCGCGTTACGGCGGCGGAGTTGATGCCCACCTTGTCGGCGCCGGCCAGCAGCAGGCGGCGGATGTCCTCGATGGTGCGCACGCCGCCGCCGACAGTCAGTGGCATGAAGCACTGCTCGGCCGTGCGGCCGACCACGTCGAGGATGGTGTCGCGGTTCTCGTGGCTTGCGGTGATGTCGAGGAAGGTGAGCTCGTCGGCACCGGCAGCGTCATAGATCCGCGCCTGCTCGACCGGATCGCCGGCGTCGCGCAGAGCCTCGAATTGCACGCCCTTCACGACGCGGCCGTCCTTGACGTCGAGGCAGGGGATGATGCGGACCTTGAGCATCGTCCGCTCACTCGCCCTTCAGGACTCGGATCGCGTCGGGCACCGTCACGCGGCCGTCATAGAGCGCGCGGCCGACGATCGCGCCCACGATGCCGTGCTCCTCGGCGGGGCGCAGCCCGCGCAGGTCGTCGAGCGAGCTGACGCCGCCCGAGGC
>SCVT01000571.1 GCA_004296815.1 Reyranella sp.
TCACGTCCTCCAGCAGAAGGCGCGTGACGCGGTCGGTCAGCACCTTGGTCTTGCCGGTGCCGGCATTGGCCTCGACCCAGGCGGAATGGCCCGGCGTCGTGGCCTTGCGCTGCTCGCGCGTGGCGATGGTCAGGACGTCGAGCGCGTCGTTCATTCCTCGCCCCCGCCGGCGGTCGACCATTCCGCGATCCGCTCGAGATGCGCGTAGTCGTTGAAATGCGGGGTGTAGGCAGGCCATGGCAGCGCCGGATAGGCGGTGCCCGCCTTGGCGAAGTGCTCGGCCATCTTCTCGACCAGCGCCAGCATCGCGGGCACCAGCTCGTCGCTGCCCTTGATCTCGCTCACCTTGCCGCCGTCCCCGAGGCCGTTGGCCTGCCAGTAGGAGAGGCGCACGGTTTTGGCCTTGCCCTTGATCTGGTCGAAGCCGCCGCGCTCGGCCATCGCCGCCTCGAGCAGGAGCTGCGGCGCGAACAGCGCCTCCAGCTCGTCCTTGGTCGGCACGCGGCCGGTCTTGTAGTCGATGATCTCCCACGCGCCGGCGCCGATATCGTCGACCCGGTCGGCGCGCGCCTCGATGCGGAGCGGCCGGTCGGCGGGCCCAACGGTCAGAGCGCCGGTCGTCTCGCTGGCCAGCAGCCTCGTGCCGCTCGCGCGACGGGCGTTCTCCTCGGCCACGAACCAGCGGGCCAGCCGCTGGAAACGCGGCCACCAGAAGGCGCGCTCGGCCGGCGCCGTCAGCAGCTCGCCGAGATGCTCTTCGCCCAGCGCCTCGAAGCGTTGCGCCGCATCGGGCGGCAGCACGCCCGACGGATGGGCGCGCAGGAACTCGTCGAGCGCATCGTGCAGTGCGTTGCCGCGATCGGCGGCGCCCAGCTCCGCTTCGAGCGGGTCGAGGGCGCTCAAGCCCAGGATCGATCGCGCATAGAGGCCATAGGGATCGCGGCGCCATTGCTCGACGCGCGAGACCGAGAGCCTGGTCGGACGCGCTTCCAGCGGCGGCCGCGGTTCAGGCCGCTTCCATGGCGAATAGGTGTCGGGCCGGTCGATCGCCTCGGCCCAGGCGACGTAGCTCCGTCGGCCGCGCTGGATGTACTCCGGCGGGGGCGCGCTGCCGCCGGGCTCGTAGCCGAACAGCGCGTCGAGCCGCGCCAGCCAGCGTGACGGCACCGTAGGCGCACCACCCTCGCGTTCAGCGCGCGTTAGCAGCACGCGCTCGGCCGAGAGAGCCGAGGCGAAGTCGTGCGCCGAGAGGCCGACGCGGCGCTCCGGCTGCGGCAGGCCGAGCGCCGTGCGCATCGGCCGGTTGATCCAGGGGCCGGTCTCGACGGACGGCGGCCAGGTGCCTTCGTTGAGTCCGCCCAGGATCAGCAGGTCGGCGCGTTGCAGGCGCGCTTCGAGCGGGCCCCAGATGGCCAGCCGCGGGTGGCGGCCGAAGGCCGGTCGCAGGGTCGCAGTCTCCAGCATGGCGGCGAACAGGCTCGGCCAGTCGCCGCCGTCGATTGCCTTCCTGCCGGTCCACGCCGTCCTGAGCCGCGCGAGCAGGTCGGCCAGCGCCTCGCCCGCGTCGCCGGCCCACAGCGCCTGGGCGGGCGCGATCATTTCGGCCGCCGCGATCGTGGCGTCGAGCAGCGCCTCGGGGGCGGTCTCGTTCGCCGTCAGCACCGCGAGGCCCGACGTTGCGGCGTCGAGCCGGTCGATCACCGTCTCGACGGTCTTGCGGTCCTCGGCCTCGCCGAACTTCGTGTTCTCCACGCGGGCGCGGATCGCCGCCATTCCGGGCGTCGGCTTCAGGCCGCGCAGGCATTTGCGGTCGAGCCGTCGCGCGGCGTCGAGCACCGTCGCGCGGTCGACGCCGAGCGTGCAGAGCGGGTGCTTCAGCAGCGCCAGCAGCTCGACCGGTGCAAAGCCCGATTCGATGGCGTCGAGCAGTGCGTGTATCAGCGAGGCTGGCGGCGTGTCGGCGAGCGGCGCGCCGGCCGAGTCGTCGATGTCGATGCCCCAGCGCCGCAGCTCGGCGGTCACGCGCCGCGCCAGCTCGCGGTCGGGCGTCACGAGGGCGGCGGTACGGCCTTCATCTTTCAGGGTCTCGCGCAGCGCCAGCGCCACCACCACGGCTTCCTGGTGCGAAGTCGTGCAGTCGGCGCGCGTTACATGCTCCAGCGAGGAGGCGAGCGGCCGCTGCCAGGCCTCGCTGGTCTCCGCGGGCCGCATCAGCTCGCTGATCAGGAAGTGCCGCGCCGAGCTGCCGGCGGCACCCGGCCATTCCGGCACGTCGGCGCGCGCGACGCCCAGCGCCGCCAGCAGCTCGTGCAGGCCGAACTGCGGGTGCGATTGATCGAGCGCGGCCCAGCTCCTGTCGTCCATGTCGCGGTCGAGGCCGGGCAGCACGACCGCGCCCTGCGGCAGGCCGGCGATGGCCTGCAGCAGCTCGCGAGTCGCGGGCTGCGAGCCGGTCGAGCCGGCGGCGATCACCGGCGTCGCGGGCGGTTGCTCGCGCCAGCGCTGGGCCTGCGCCCGCAGAGCGCGCGTGCGGCGGTCGATGGCGTCGATCTGGCCACGGTCGGCCAGCATCGCCGGCCAGGCTTCGCCCACGATGGCGAGGAACCGCAGTGTGCGCTGCCAATGGCTCGCGAAGTTGCCCTCGACGAGGCCTTCGAGGCAGTCGAACGACACACCCTCGATCGCGAGCTCGTCGAGCAGGCGGCCGAGCTCGCGCGCGAGCTTCAGTGCCTGCGCCGCTGACTGCGCGATCGGATGGCCCTGGTCGTCGGGGAAGGCAGCGACCAGTTCCGCCAGCAGCGCCTCGCGCTCTGTGGGATCGATGGCCGGCGGCAGGTCGAGCGCCGCGCCGTCGCCCGAGGAGATTTCCCACTCGCTGTCGTCGACATCGCCGAGCGGCGCCATGCGCGGCAGGATCGTCGGCGTGCCGTCGGTGGCGCGCAGGAACGCCTCGCGCAGCGCCCGCACCGAGCGCCGCGTCGGCACGAGGATCAGCACGTCCGTCAGCGCCAGCGGATCGCCGCCATGCTCGGCCAGCACGCCCTTCGCCAGCTCGTCGGCGAAGCGTCGGTCCATGCCGATCGAGAAGACGCCCTTCATCCCAGCAGCCTCTCGGCTTCGCCCAGCGCCTGCGGCGTGCCGATATGAAACCAGTCGCCGTCATGCACAAGGCCGAACAGCCGGCCGGCCTGCTCCGAGCGCGTCCACAGCTTCAGGAGAGAGAAGGGGCCTTCGGGCGAGCCGTGGAACAGCCGCTGGTCGCATACCGAGATGCTGGCAAAGAGGTACGGCGCGGTCTCGGCCGTGCCGCGGTGGCGCGCGCGGCCGTCGGGCTCGAGATAGTAGTCGCCGCGGTCCTTCTCCTCACGGCCGATCGCGGTGGCGAGCGGATGCAGCAGCAGCAGCGCATCCATGCGGCCGGGATCCCAGGCGACGGCGAGGCGGCCCAGTAGCGACTCAGGGCCGTCCCGCCACAGCCCGTCGCCGTTCAGCACGAAGAACGGCCCGTTGCCCAGCAACGGCAGCGCGTTGCGCACACTGCCGCCGGTCTCGAGCAGGTGGTCCTCGTGGATGATGCGGGCGCGGCCGCGCAGGCGGTCGGCAATCTGGCTGCCGAGATGATGCACGTTGATCACGACGTTCTGCACGCCGTGGCGTTGCAGCCGGTCCATCGACCGTTCCAGCATCGAACGGCCGGCGACTGGGATCAGCGGCTTGGGCGTGGAGTCGGTCAGCGGCCGCATGCGCTCGCCGCGGCCCGCCGCCAGGATCATGGCGTTGCGGATCATGCCGCGCCGATCCGGCGCAGCGGCGGCGGCAGCAGCCGGTCGACCCAGCGCCGCAGCGGCGACAGCGCCTCATGCTGCAGGGAGCGCTCGAACATGCGCCACACGCGCGGCAGGTGAGGGAGGTAGTCGGGCTTGCCGTCGCGGCGCAGCAGCCGCACGAAGAGCCCGATGATCCGAGCGTGGCGTTGCGCGCTCATCAGCGCGAAGCCGGTGCG
This sequence comes from Reyranella sp., assembly GCA_004296815.1. Lineage (GTDB taxonomy): Bacteria > Pseudomonadota > Alphaproteobacteria > Reyranellales > Reyranellaceae > Reyranella. The sequence goes on from SCVT01000571.1 coordinate 4,004, forward strand.
GAAGCCCGCTGCATCGGCGATGCCCGCTTGCGTGACGTAGCGCTGCAGGCACGCGGCATGGACGTCGGACGCCACGTCGCGCCGCGCATCCTCGATCAGCGAGACGAGGTCGTAGGAGGGGTGACCGCGTTGCGCATCCTGGAAGTCGAGCAGGCCGCAGGCCTTCACGCCGGGCCGGTCCGGCAGCCACAGGAGATTGTCCTTGTGGTAGTCGCGCAGCAGCAGCGTTTCGGCCGTCGCAGGGAGCGCCGCGAGGCATTCCTTCCAGGCCGCGACGTAGGAAGCGGCTTCTTCGGCCGGCGTCGGCTTGCCGGTGGCCTCGGGCAGGTACCATTCCGGCAGCAGCATCGCCGCCTCGATCAACGCGTCGCCGGCATAGGCGCCGAGGCCGGGCAGCAGGCTCTTCTCGCCGGCACGATAGAGCTCGACCAGCACATCGGTGGCACGACCGTAGAGTTCGGCCTCGTCGCCGCCGGCCGCCAGGACGCGCGCGTAGGTATCGTCGCCAAAATCCTCGATCAGCAGGAAGCCGTGCTCGGCGTCCTCGGCCAGGATCTGCGGCGCGCTGAGGCCGAGCGCGATCAGGTGACGCGCGATGCGCACGAAGGGCCGCACGTCCTCCTGCGGCGGCGGGGCGTCCATCACGACCGCCGATTCGCGCGGACGGACCAGGCGGTAGTACTTGCGGAACGAGGCATCGCCCGCGAGCAGCCGCTCGCCGGCATTGCCCCAGCCGGCGCTCTGCACGAACTCGGCGCGCATCAGGTCGCGTTCAGTCTTCGACAAGCCGTCGGTCTCCTTCGAGTGTTGCCCGCCGGCCCTCGCCCTCGATGGCGAGTCGGACGGTGAGCCGGTCGTGCGGCAGCAGAGTGCCAAGCCGCTCCGCCCATTCGACCAGCGCCACGCCGTCGGCGCGCGCCTCCTCCCAGCCCAGCTCGAACACCTGCTCGGGCTCCTCCAGGCGATAAAGGTCGAAGTGCCAGAAACTGGCGCGCGGCATCTCGTAGACCTCGACCAGGGTGAAGGTCGGGCTGGGCACGATCAGGCCGGGATCGCCCGAGGCGGCACGCAGGATGGCACGGGCGAGCGTCGTCTTGCCGGCGCCCAGCCCGCCCTCCAGCGCCACCAGGTCGCGTGGCCGCAGCCGCGCGGCGAGCGTTGTGCCCAGCCGCTCGGTCGCCGCCTCGTCGGGAAGGGACAAAGAAAAAGTCGGCATCTTTCGATGCCGACTCTTCTAGCACGCAGCCGCCTGTGGGCGGTTGGGCGCGGTCCTAGTAGCGGTAGAGGTCGCCCTTGAAAGGGCCGGCCTCGGGCACACCGATATACTTGGCCTGGTCGGGGCGGAGCTTGGTCAGCTTGGCGCCGACCTTCTCGAGGTGGAGTGCCGCGACCTTCTCGTCGAGGAACTTGGGCAGCGTGTAGACCTGCTTCTGGTACTTGCCGGGGTTGGTCCACAGCTCGACCTGCGCCAGCGTCTGGTTCGAGAACGACGCCGACATCACGAAGCTCGGATGGCCGGTGGCGTTGCCGAGGTTCACCAGGCGGCCTTCCGACAGCACGATGATGCGCTTGCCGTCGGCGAACTCGACCTCGTCGACTTGCGGCTTGACGTTGTGCCACTTGAAGTTACGCAGGCTCGAGATCTGGATCTCGCTGTCGAAGTGGCCGATGTTGCAGATGATGGCGCGGTGCTTCATCGCCTTCATGTGGTCGAGCGTCAGCACGTCGACGTTGCCGGTGGCGGTCACGAAGATGTCGGCCTTGGGCGCGGCCTCTTCCATCGTCACGACCTCATAGCCTTCCATCGCCGCCTGCAGGGCGCAGATCGGGTCGATCTCGGAGACCATGACGCGGCAGCCGGCCTGGCGCAGCGAGGCGGCCGAGCCCTTGCCGACATCGCCGAAGCCCGCGACCATCGCGACCTTGCCCGACATCATGACGTCGGTGCCGCGGCGGATGCCGTCGACCAGCGACTCACGGCAACCGTAGAGGTTGTCGAACTTCGACTTGGTTACCGAGTCGTTGACGTTGATGGCGGGCCACAGGAGCTTGCCTTCCTTGGCCATGTTGTAGAGGCGGTGCACGCCCGTGGTCGTCTCCTCGGTGACGCCCTTGATCGAGGCGCCGAGCTTGGCGTACCAGCCGGGCTTCTCCTTGTTGGTCTTGAGGATCGCCTTGTAGAGGACTTCCTCCTCCTCATTGGTCGGCTTGGCGACCAAGGACGGATCCTTCTCTGCGCGCGCGCCGAGATGGACCAGCAGCGTGGCGTCGCCGCCGTCGTCGAGGATCATGTTGGGCTCGCCGCCGTCACCCCACTCGAAGATGCGGTGCGTGTAGTCCCAGTACTCCTCGAGGCTCTCACCCTTGATCGCGAAGACCGGCGTGCCGGCCTTGGCGATGGCGGCCGCGGCATGGTCCTGCGTCGAGTAGATGTTGCACGAGGCCCAGCGGACGTCGGCACCCAGCGCCTTCAGCGTCTCGATCAGCACGCCCGTCTGGATGGTCATGTGCAGCGAACCCGCGATGCGCGCGCCCTTGAGCGGCTTCTTCGGCCCGTATTCCTTGCGGATCGACATCAGGCCCGGCATCTCGGTCTCGGCCATGTCGAGTTCCTTGCGGCCCCAGTCGGCGAGCCCGATATCCTTGACGACGTAATCCTGGGCCATGTGGCGCTCCCGGCGATTTCGTGGGTTGAAAGAGGCCGTGTTCTTAACAGCGGCCCGGGCCCGTCTCAACGCGCCGGATCAACATATAAGCAAGAATTTATGTCGATATTCCCGGCCCTTTATAGGGCCGCGCGGCGGGCCTTATTCCTCGCCGAACTTGCCCTCGACCAGCGCCGAAAGGGCGGCCATCGCCTCGACGGCCTGGCGGCCCGAACAGGCGACGTCGATCGTGCTGCCGATGCCGGCGGCCAGCATCATCAGGCCCATGATCGAGAGGCCCGAGACCTCCTGGCCCTTGAAGGAGACGCGCACGGCGGCATCGAACTGGCCGGCGGTGCGGACGAACTTGGCGGCGGCACGGGCGTGCAGGCCACGTTTGTTGGCGATCGCGAGGCTCCGCTTCAGGGCGCCGATGGCGGCGTCCGCGCCCGAACCCGGGGCGTCGCTCACGAAGCTTCCTTGGCCAGGATCCGGGAGGCGACGGTGATGTACTTGCGGCCGGCTTCCTGCGCCATGCGCACGGCTTCGGCGATCGGCCGGTTGCGCACGCTGGCGAGCTTCACGAGCATCGGCAGGTTCACGCCTGCCAGCACCTCGATGCGCGCCTGTTCCATGATGGAGATCGCGAGGTTCGACGGTGTGCCGCCGAACATGTCGGTGAGGACGATCACGCCTTCACCGGTGTCGCAGGCGCGCACCCTTTCGAGGATCTCGGCTCGGCGCTTCTCCATGTCGTCGTCGGCGCCGATGCAGACAGGCGACACGCATTGCTGCGGACCGACGACATGTTCGAGCGCTGCGAGGAACTCTTGCGCCAGATTGCCGTGAGTCACCAGTACGATACCGATCATTCTATCTGCTCTACCCTGCGCCACCGGCCTCCCCGGCCGCCCCGACGTCCCGGTGCGAGAGAGTGACCGAGCGGCCCTCCCTTCGCAACCAGTCTGCAAGCTCCTCGGCGAGGGCCACCGAACGGTGGCGGCCGCCGGTGCAGCCGATGGCGATGGTCAAATAGCTCTTGCCCTCGGCATCGAAACGGGGCAGCAGCGGCCCGATCAATCCCTGCAGGCGGTCGACGAACGGCCGGTAGTCCGGATCTGTGGCGACGAAGGCTGCGACGGCGGCGTCGCGCCCGGTCAGCGGCTTCAGCGCCGGCACATAGTGCGGGTTCTTCAGGAAGCGTGCATCGAACACCAGGTCGGCCTCGCGCGGCAGGCCGCGGCGGAACGAGAACGACATCACCGCGATGCGGGTGCCCACTTCGCGGCTCGGCTCGAAGTGGCCGGCAAGGATCTGCTTGAGCTGGTGCGGCGACATCGACGAGGTGTCGAGCGAGAGGTCGGCGGCGTCGCGCACGAAGCCGATCTGCCGCCGCTCCTCGATGATGCTGTCGACCAGCGGGCGGTCGGGCGCCATCGGATGCGGCCGCCGCGATTCGGTGTAGCGCCGCTGCAGTGTCTCGGTGTCGGCTTCAAGGAACAGCAGGCGGACTGCCAGGCCACGCTGTTCGCGCAGCTCGCGCACGCGGCTCACCAGCTCCTTCGCGTTAAAGCCGAAGGTGCGCGTGTCGATGCCGAAGGCGAGCGGCGGTGCCTTCTCGCCGGGCTTGCCGCTGGTCGACTGCATGAGATCGCCGAACAGGGTGAGCGGAATGTTGTCGACGGCGACGTAGCCCATGTCCGCGAGCGCGTTCAGGGCGGTGATGCGCCCGGCGCCGGACAGGCCGGTGACCACGACGAACGGGCGGCGCTCGTCGCTGGCGGTCTGGCTGGCAGGTGAGGCGGGACTGTCGGGCATGATCGCTGCGCCGCGATCATGCCGCCGCGATTTGCGTCAGGGCAAGACGCAACTTCGCCGTGGCCGAAGCCTCGAACGGCGCCTGCGCGAGCACGGGCAGCTCGACGCCCAGCACGCTTTCCCGGGCCGGCTCGGGCAGCCGCTCGATATGTTCCGGCGGCGTCAGGTCGACCAGCAGGGAGATCGGCACCTGCGCCATGAGCTGGCCGCGACCGAGCTTGACGATGCCGACGCCGCGCACCTCGAGCAGGCCTGCGATCGTCTTCGGAGCGGTGCCCACGAGGCGGCGGCCACGGCGGGCCAGCGCCGTCTGGTCGTCGGCGACGAGGCGGGCGCCCGCCTCGATCAGGCGAAGCGCGAGGTCGGACTTTCCGGCACCTGACGGGCCGCGCAGCAGCACGCCATGCCAGGCCCGACCGCGCGAGGGCAGGGCGACGCAGGTCGCATGGACCAGCGCGGTCACTGGTGTCGTCACTTGCGGCCGGCGGCCGGCAGCCGGACGGTGAAGCGGGCGCCCAGCACCCGGCCGTCGGGGCCGTGCCGGTTGGTGGCCGAGATCGTGCCGCCATAGGTCTCGACGATCTGCCGGCAGATCGAGAGGCCGAGGCCGGAATGCTGGCCGAAATGCTCGGTTGGGCGCTCGGAATAGAAACGCTCGAAGATCGATTCGAGGTTGTCCGGGGGAATGCCCTGGCCCTGGTCGTCGATGGTGACGACGAACGGGCCGTTGCGCGGCTCGCGCGCGAGTTCGACCACGATACGCGAGCCCACCGGCGAGAAGGACAGCGCATTGTCGATGACGTTGCGGAAGACCTGGCCGTAGCGGCCGTCGTGGCCGTGCGCCACGAAGGGCGGGTTCGCGGCGACGCGGAACTCGACCTCGACGCCGGCCTTCTGGTTGGACGTCGCCGCATAGTGGCCGACCATGTCGCGGAGCAGCGCCTCGAGGTCGACCGACTTCACCTCGCCGCGCATCAGCTCGGCGTCGAGGCGCGAGGCGTCGGAGATGTCGGTGATCAGCCGGTTGAGCCGGTTGATGTCGTCCATGACGATGCCCATCAGCTTGGCGCGGCGTTCAGGGTCGAGGTCGGTGCGGCCCGCCATCTCGATCGCCGACTTGAGCGAGGTCAGGGGGTTCTTGAGCTCGTGCGCCACGTCGGCGGCGAAGCTCTCGATCGTGTTGATGCGCAGCCACAAGGCGTCGGTCATCGAACGCAGCGCGTCGTTCAGGTCGCCGATCTCGTCGCCGCGCTTGCCGAGGTCGGGGATCTCCGGCCGGCTCTCGCGCGCCAGACGCACCTCGTCGGCGGCGCGCGCCAGCCGCACGATCGGCTGGGTGATGGTGCCGGCGAGATAGAGCGACAGCAGCACCGTGATGCCGAGCGCGGCGGCGGCGATGGTCAGCATGTCGTAGCGGACCTCACGCAGCGAGGCGGCGATGGCGCGGT
>SCVT01000572.1 GCA_004296815.1 Reyranella sp.
CGCGCTGCAGCAGGTCTAGGATCTGGCGCTGCACGGTAACGTCGAGCGCCGTCGTCGGCTCGTCGGCGATCAGGAGCTTGGGCGAGCAGGCGATCGCGATGGCGATGGCGACGCGCTGGCGCATGCCACCGGAAAGCTCGTGCGGGTACTGCCCTGCCCGACGCTCGGGCTCGGGAATGCCGACCTCGTTCAGCAGCTCCACCGCCCGCTTCATCGCGGCGGCGGCGTCGAGCCCGCGGCTGAGCCGGAGACCCTCGCCGATCTGCCGTCCGATCCGCATCACCGGGTTGAGCGATGTCATGGGATCCTGGAAGACGATGCCGATGTCGCGGCCCAGCACCCGACGGACCTCGGCGTCCGCGAGCTTGCGGAGGTCCTTGCCCTCCAGCAGCACCTCGCCTCCGACCGTGGCCCCGGAGCCTTCGCCCACCAGCCCGATCAGCGAACGCACCAGCACCGATTTGCCCGAGCCGGACTCCCCCACGATGCCCAGCGTGCGGCCGGCGGCGAGGTCGAACGACACGCCGTCGACCGCCCGCAGCAGGCCCCGCGCGGTGCCGAAGGCCACGCGCGCCTCGCGCACGGAAAGAAGCGGCGCGTTCACAGTGCCGACCGCCGCGGGTCGACCATGTTGCGCACCGTGTCGCCCAGGAAGTTGAGCGACAGGACGGTCGCGAACATGACAGCCGCCGGGATCAGCGCGGTATGCGGTGCCACATCGAGCGCCTCGCGCCCGTCGGCGATCATGCCGCCCCAGCTCGGCTGAGGCGCCGGGATGCCGAGCCCCAGGAAGGACAGTGCGCCTTCGGCCACGATGATGACGCTGATCGCCACCAGCCAGAAGGCGAACATCGGCGGCAACAGATTGGGCAGAATCTCGCGGGTCAGGATACGCCAGTTGCTGGCACCGATGGTTCGGGCTGCCAGTACGAAGTCGCGGTTCGCCCAGGCCAGCGTGTTGGCCCGCGAGACGCGTGCCGCGGCCGGGATGGAGAGGATGCCCAGCGCCAGGGTGACGTTGAACAGGCTCTGCCCGAGATAGGCGGTGAAGGTGAGCGCCAGCACCAGCGCCGGGAAAGCCAGCAGAACGTCGATGAAACCCACCGCCAGCAGGTCGATCTTGCCGCGGAAGTAGCCGGCGCTAATGCCGATGGCGCCGCCGACCAGGAAGCCCAGGAAGGGTGCGCAGATACCCACGATCAGCGAGGTGCGGGCGCCGTAGATGATGCGCGAGAGCATATCGCGGCCGAGATTGTCGGTGCCCAGCAGGTACTCCGCCGAGGGTGGCTTGCGCCGCAGGATCAGCTCCTGAGCGGCGGGATCCGGAAGGCCGATCCAGTCGGCGGTGATCGCCAGGAAGGCCACCAGCGTAACCCAGCCGAGCGGCAGGACGAGCGCCCAGTGCCAGCGCCGGCGCGGCCTTGCCGCCGCGATCGCGCCTTTAGTTGCGGAAGCGTGCATAGCGGACCCTGGGGTCGAGGACTGCGTAGAGCATGTCGACCAGGAAGTTGACGACCACGAAACCCGCGGCAATGAACGAGACGGTTCCCTGCACGAGGATGAGGTCGCGGTTGAAGATGCCGCCGAGCAGCAGGCGGCCGACGCCCGGCAGCGCGAAGATCTGCTCGACGATCACCGCACCGCCGATCAGGCCGCCGATGTTCAGCCCGAGAATGGTGATCAGCGTGAACGAGGACGGCCGCAGGGCGTGTTGCAGCAGCACCCGCCACTGCGGCAGCCCTTTGGCGCGCGCCAGCAGGATGAAGTCTTCCTTGAGGGTTGTGAGCAGGTCCGAGCGCAGCACGCGCATCAGCACCGTCCACTCGATCAGGCCGAGCGTCAGCGACGGCAGGATCATCGATTCGATGTTTTCCCACAGGCCCTCCGACATCGGCGAGAAGCCGGTGGCGGGCAGCAGGTCGAACGTGATGGAGAAGAGGTAGATCAGCACAATGCCCAGCATGAAGTTGGGCATGGCCAGGAAGCCGAAGGCCGCCGAGGCCGAGATGCGGTCGAAGATGCCGCCGGGACGGCGCACCGACAGCAGTGCGACCGGGATCGCTATGCCCAGGGCGATGACCTGCGCCATCACCATGAGCTGCAGCGAGACCGGCAGCCGGTCGACGATCGCCTGCACCACCGGCTCGCCGTTGCGGTACGACCGCCCGAGGTCGCCCGTCAGGGCCGAGCCCAGCCAGTCGAAGTAGCGGACGAGCATCGGCCGGTCGAGCCCGAGGTCGGCACGCAATCCGGCAATATCCTGCGGCGTCGCCAAGGTGCCGAGAATCACGATGGCGATGTCACCCGGCAGGATATTGACGATGACGAAGGTCAGCAGGGTGACGCAGAACAGCACGACCACCAGCCGCAGCATCTGACGGGCAAGCCAGTGCATGGAACTCCTACGTCATGCGCCTCGTCGACTGAAGCTACTTCGTCAGCCAGGCCGCCTCGACCTGCACCGCGCCGCCGCGCAGCGCGGGGATGCCGTGCACGTTCTTGCGGGTGATGGCGAAGTCGATGTTGCTACCACTCCACAGCCAGACCACATCGTCGTTCAGGATCTTGATCAGGTCGCAGTAGGCTGCCTTGCGCTTGTTCTCGTCGAGGCTCGTGCGGCCAATCAGCAGCAGGCGATCGACCTCGGCGTTGTTGTAGCCCGAGAAGTTGATCGGGCTCTTGGAGTGGAAGTTGGCGAACATCTGCGGGTCGACGTCGGCCAGATCGATGATCCGCCAGCCGGTCACCAGGAAGTCGCGCGTCAGCGCCTCCTTCACGAGCTGGGTCTGATCGACCGGCTTGATCTCGACGTCGATGCCGATCTTCTTCATGTCGGCCTGGAAGACCTGTGCGCCCTCGCGGCCGCGCGGCGTCGCGGTGACGGTCTGCACCAGTTTCACCGGCTTGCCGTAGTCCGCCAGCAGCTTCTTGGCCTTCTCGGGATCGTAGCCGAGCGCACCGTTGTCCTTGCACTCGATGCCCGACGAGGGCGCGTACGGGTCGTCGTAGACCGGACGCAGTCCCTGGCTCAGCACCGCGGCGTTGGCCTTGCGGTTGAGGCCCATCGAGATGGCCTGACGAACGCGCTTGTCGTTCAGTGGCTCGCGCTGCGTGTTGAGCGGGATCACCAGCGCACCGCTGCCGACCCATTGCAGCACGTTGAGGTTCCGGTCCTTCTTGGCCTTGACGATGTTCTCGGCGCGGTCTTCCCAGATCACCTGCACGTCGCCCTTCACGAGGCTGGCGTAGCGGGCATCCGAATCGGGCAGCGGGCGGACGATCACCCGGTCGAGATAGGGCTTGTCCTTGTCCCAGTAGTTGGGATTGCGCTCGGCGACCAGGCGGTCGGCGGCGCGCCATTCCTTGAACACGAAAGGTCCGGTGCCGATCGGATTGCGGTTGTAGTCGGCGCCCTTCTCCGTCGCCTGCTTCACCGGAATGATCAGCGTCGTGACGGTGGGCTGCGCCAGCGTCTTGGGCAGGGCCGCATTGGGGCCGCGCATCTTGAACACAGCGGTCAGCTCGTCGGGGGCCTCGACCTTCTCGATCGCGAGGTAGGCGCGGCCGGCGAACCGGTTGGCCGGATCGAGCAGACGGTTGAAGTGGTCAGCCACTGCCTGAGCGGTGAACGGCGTGCCGTCGTGCCATTTGACGCCGGGCCGGATCTTGGCGGCCCAGACGCTGCCATCCTCGTTGGGCGTCATCGACAGCGCCAGTGCCGGCAAAAGATTGCCCTTGTCGTCGAGCCGCATCAGCGTCTCGTAGAACAGCGACGCCGCGGTGACGGTCGAGTTGGAGTAGACGCCGGCGCGAACCGGATCGAAGCCCTCGAAATCGCTCTCGACGCCGATCGTCAACTGTCCGCCGCGCACCGGGGCGGGCGCTTGCGCCAGCGCTGGCGCCGCGAGCCCGACGGCCAGTGCCGCCACGAGACCAAACCTGCGAGTGAACAAGCCCATTGAGTCCTCCCATCATCGCGCCGTAGTCCGGCATCAAATCTATGGCCCGGACGATAGCGCGACGATGGCCGGCAGCCTAGACCGGATTACATGCAGTATGCCTGAGCGGCGACCACGGAATTGAGGCCCTGCATCTCGTTCTGGTTGAGCGTCGCGGGGTCGAGCAGGTTGCCACTGACGCTGACCGACTGGTTCGACTTGCGCAGGCCAAGGATGGCATTGGCCATCATGTTGGCCGGGATACGCGCGGCGATGCACTGGCAGGTGTTCTGCGCAGCCGTGACCATGCATTCCTTCATGAACTCGCTGTTCTGCGCGGCGGCGGGCGATCCGATCGCGGCGAGGGCGACGACAAGTCCGGTGGCAACGATACGCATGTGGCACTCCCTGGATCGGCCGATCATACACCGATCAGCCAGTTCCGGAGCAAGCCGAACAGGCCTGTCGCGAACAGGATGGCGAGCGCCACGTTGCGGTAGAGCCGCTCGCTGGCGAGCCCGTGGAACAGGCGCCCGCCCGCCCAGGCACCCAGCACCATGACCGGGAACAGCACGGCTGCGCGCACCAGCGCATCGACGCCCGCCACGCCGGTCACCAGCACGATCACGATCAGCAGGAACTGGGTCAGGAAATAGTAGGTGACGATGTTGGCGCGATTGACCTGCGGCGGATCGTTGCCCGAGAGCAGGTAGAGCAGCACCGGCGGGCCGCCGACGCTGGTGGTGGCCATCATCGCTCCCGAGATCGCACCGACCGTTACGGTCGCCACGGTCGAGCGCTTGCCGTGATACTTCCAGCCCGTCCACATCAGGATCACGAAGGCCACGATCACCGCCGAGACGGCGGTCACGATCGTGTTCTTGTCGACGCTGGCCAGCAGCCAGACCCCGAGCGGCATGGCGGCGCAGGCAGCGATGCTCATCGGCGTCAGCACCTTCCAGTCGGCGTGCTGGCGGACCTGCGGAAAGAGCTGCAGGGAAACGACGAGCTCGATGGCGACGACCGTCACCACCATCTCGGCAGAGCCGAACAAGATGGCAAAGATCGGCGCCATCAGCATGGCCGAGCCGAAGCCGGCGAAGCCGCGCATCAGGCCCGCGACCAGGGTGACGCCGATGGCGGTCCAGAGACCGGTCTCGGCGAAGAGCGATTGGATGTAGGCGATCATGACGCGACTGCTCTCGATAGATAGGAGGACGAACGACGACGGCGATCCACGGCCCCGGCCGGGGCGGAGGATCAGCCGATAAGTCGAAGCGTCTTCAGTCGGATCATGGGACGCGGACCTTGGGCGGGATGAGGTCCGCCGTCAACCTCAAGCGCGCTTGCCCTGCCCCTCACCCGTCTTGTCGCGCAGCCGCCGCATGCCGCGCAGCCAGCGGTCACGGTCAAGCTTGCGCGCCATGTATTCCTTCACCTCGGGGTGCGGCAGGATCAGGAAGCGCTCTTCGTCCATCGCCTCGATCACCGTATCGGCAACAGCATCGGTATTGATCACGCCGTCGACCGACGCCGCCGTCGCACCGGCCATGCGCAGCATGTTGGTGTCGACTGCCTGCGGGCAGAGCACCGAAACACGGATGCCGCGGTCGCCGTACTGGATCGCGAGATGCTCGGCGAGCGCCACCCCCGCATGCTTGGTGACTCCATAGGGGGCCGAGCCCATCGACGCGAGCAGGCCCGCGGCGCTCGCGGTGTTCAGGAGATATCCTTCGCCGCGCTTCAGCATCTGCGGCACCAGGGCGCGTGCCGCATAGACATGCGCCATCACGTGGATCGCCCACGAATCCGCCCAGTCCTTATCGGTGGCGTCCTCGTGACCACCGCGACCGATACCGGCGTTGGAGAAGAAGATGTCGATCTCGCCGTACTTCTTCTCGGCCTCGGCGATCAGGCGCTTCACCTCGGCTTCATTGCCGATGTCGCCTGCAACTGCTAGCGCACCGATGTCCTTGGCGACCTTCTCGAGCCGACCCGCGTCCATGTCGGCCACGACCACGCCCTTGGCGCCTTCCTTGGCATAGCGCCGCGCAACCGCCTCGCCGATGCCGCCCGCCGCGCCGGTGACGACGCAGACCTTCCCTTTGACCTTCATTGTCAGCCCCAGCTCTGTTGGATCAGTTCGATGTACTGCGCCCGCGTCGGCTGGCGCGGCGTCGAGAGATGGCAATGGTCGCCCAGCGCGCCGTCGGCGATCCGCTCGATCGTGTCGTCCTTCAGACCGACCTTGCTCAGGCCCTTCGGGATGCCCAGCCGCTCGTTGAGGGCGGCAACCGCTTCGGCAACACCCGTTGCGTTCCGCTCGCCCTCCTTCAGGCCCATGACCTGGCCGACCTTGCGGAACTTTTCGCCCACCGCCGGCTCGTTGAAGCGCAGCACAGCCGGCAGGTAGATCGCGTTCAGCGTGCCGTGATGCGTGCGGTAGCCTTTTAGGCCGCCCGTGGGATGGCTGAGCGCATGCACCGCACCCAAGCCCTTCTGGAAGACCATCGCGCCCTCCATGGCAGCCATTGCCATGTTGTAGCGCGCCTCGCGGTCCTGCCCGTCCTTGGTCGCGCGCTCGACGTTGTTCCAGGCCTTCTCCAGCCCATCGAGCGCGATCGAGTCGGCCGGCGGGTTGAAGACATTGGCGAGGAAGCATTCGATGTTGTGCGTGAACGCATCCATTCCCGTGCCCGCCGTGAGATGCGGCGGCAGGCTGAGCGTCAGCTCGGGATCGACCAGCGCGAGCTTCGGGATGAGATGCGGGCTGCCGATCGCGAGCTTGCGACCGGAATCCATGATGATGACGCCGCCGCGGCTCACCTCGCTGCCGGTGCCCGACGTGGTGGGGATGGCGACGATCGGCGCCACGGCAGCGGTGATCTTGCCGGCTCCACCTTCCACAAAGGAATACGGCTGCAACGAGGTACCGGGATGCGTCGCCATCAAGGCGACGGCCTTGGCGAGATCCATCGGCGAGCCGCCGCCGATGGCAATGATGCCGTCGCAGCCTTCCTCCTTGTAGATCTTGAGCGCATCGCGCATCGCGGCTTCAGTCGGGTTCTCAGGCGTGCCGTCGTACAGCGTGATCGGCATGTTGCCCGGAAGCTGGTCCTTCACCTTGCCCCACAGGCCCGCGGAGATGACGCCCTTGTCGGTGACGATCAGCGGCCGACGGATGCCGAGCAGTTGCAGCTCGGCGTCGAGCAGCTTCAACGCGCCGAAGTCGAACTGGATGCGCGTGAGGTAGGTGATCAGAGCCATGTGTCGTTCCTATGCACGATAGAAGGGCTTGTCGCCCTTGACGGTGACGCGATAGCCCAGCCGGCGGTGCGGAAAGTAGTCCCACATTGCGTGGTGCATGGCCGCGCGATTGTCCCAGAAGGCGATGGAGTTGGGGCGCCAGGCGAAGCGGCACTGAAACTCCGGTGTCTCGCTGTGGTCCCAGAGCAGGTTCAGCAGTGCATCGCTCTCGCGCTTGCCGAGCTGCACGATGCGCGTCGTGAAGTTGCGATTGACGTAGAGCGCCTTGCGGCCCGTGACCGGATGCGTGCGCACCACGGGATGCTCATTTTTCGGGAAGCCGCCTTCCTTGGGCTTCTGGCCGAAGCGCCCGCCATAGACCTGCGCGCCGTCATGGATCGCGGTCAGGCTTTCACACAATTTCTGGATCGGCGGCGAGAGCGTCTCGAAGGCACGGTACATGCTGGCGAACAGCGTGTCGCCACCGCCGTCGGGCGGAACCTCCTTGAGATAGAGGATCGACCCCATCGGCGGCTCGGGATCGCATGACACGTCGGTGTGCCACTCCTCCCCCGCCACGAACTTCGACTTCTCGTCGGCCTTGATCACCAGCACCTCGGGATGATTGGGCACGGTGGCGATCGAGGTCGGGTGGATGTGCAGCTCGCCGAACCGGCGGCCGAATGCCTTCTGCTGGTCGTGCGTCAGATCCTGATCGCGGAAGAAGATCACGAGGTTCTGCATCAGGGCGTCGTGGATCGCCTGGAAAGCGTGGTTGCCCAGCGGCCTGGCGAGATCGACGCCCGTGATCTCCGCGCCGATGCCCGGCGTCAGCTTGCGCACGACGATGGTCTGCTCGTCCATCCCGCATTTCCTCTCGCTTTTGCCCGGAGCCTACGCGAGAAAAAGGACGTGAGCGACACTCTCCTCCTGCGTGCCGGAACGGCGGCCGATGCGCCCGCGATTGCCGCCACCATCGCGGCTTCCTTCGCACAGTATCGCGGCAAGCTCGTGCCCGAGTCCGGAGCCTTCCGCGAAACCGCCGAAGGTATTGCGCGCGATCTGGCGAAGGGTGCGAGCGCCATCGTGCTGGAACGCGGGGCCGAGATGCTGGGCTGTGTGCTGGTCGAGGAGATGGAGGGTGACCTCTATTTCGGCCGGCTCTCGGTCCTGCCATCGGCGCGCGGTCTCGGTCTCGCCAAGCGACTGATCCTGGCCGTCGAGGCCGAAGCCCATCGCCGCAGCCTGCCCGGCGTGCGGCTGGGAGTCCGCATCGTCCTGACCGACAACCAGCGGCTCTTCAATTCGCTCGGCTACCGCGAAATTTCGCGCGAGGCGCATCCCGGCTTCGACCATCCGACCTCGATCAACATGCGCAAGGCGCTACGCTAAGCCCCCTTGCGCGGTCCGGGTTTCGGGGAGGATAAATCGCCCCATGAGCACCCGCACACCCCTGACCGGCCCCCCCGTGTGGACCGGCGACGAGATCAAGAACTCCTCCCGCTGGATTCGCGAGCTGACGCCCGAGCAGATCGACGAGCTCGACGCGGCCGTGAAGGGCCTGCGCGGCATGGAGTGGTCGGAGATCACGCGCGAGGACGTGTGGTTCCCCTCGCTCGACGAGCTCTGGGACGACATCGCCGACGAACTCGAGAATGGCTGCGGGATCATGAAGCTGCGCGGCTTCCCGGTCGACCGATACGAGGAAGACGATCTGCGACGCCTCTACTTCGCCATCGGCACGCATCTCGGCATCCCGGTCTTCCAGAACCGCAGCGGCGAGCTAATGCGCGCCATCCGCGACGAGGGCGCGCATGTCGGCCGCACCTACGGCGAGACCAAGGACGAGACCGGCAAGACCTTCCTCTCCTCCTACGCCCGCACGCTGACCAACGGCGGCCTGCGGTTCCACACCGACCGCACCGACGTGGTCGGGCTGCTCTGCGTGCGCCAGGCGCGCGCCGGCGGCGTCAGCAAGCTCGCCTCCACGCCCGCGATCCACAACGCGATCCTGGCAAAGCGCCCGGACCTGCTCGAACTGCTGTTCCAGGACTACTGGCGCAGCCGCTTCGGCGAGGAAGGCACCAAAAAGGACAGCGACGCCACGACCCGCGAGACCGCCTATCCGCTACCGATCTTCGGCTTGCGCGACGGCAAGTTCACCTCGCACTACTCGCTGACCTTCATCGAGGCCGCTCAGCTCGCGCCCGGCGTGCCGAAGCTCACCGACGCCCAGCGCGAGGCGATCGACGTGCTGATGCAGACCGCCGAGGAACTCTGCTTCGAGATGACCTTGGAGCCCGGCGACCTGCAGCTCATCAACAGCCACGTCACCTATCACGGCCGTACGCCGTTCGAGGATGACGCGTCGAGCGGCAACGACCGCCTGCTGCTGCGCCTCTGGCTCACCATGCGCAACAACCGCCCGCTGCCCGAGGGCCACGAGATCCTGTGGCAGGAGATCGAGGCCGGCGTGCCGCGCGGCGGCATCCGGCAGGTCGCCGCCTAGGCTCTCCCGCGATCGTCAGTCGATGATCGCGGCCTGGACCATCGAGCGGAACTGGTTGCGCAGCGCGATCCGGTCGGGATCGCTCACCTGCACCATATAGATCGCGATCAGGTCGTTCTTCGGATCGATCCAGAAAAGCGTGCCGGCATTGCCGGCCCAGCCGTATTCGCCGACCGAGCCCGGAAGCGCCGCCTCGCCCGCGGTCGTGCGCACCTCGAAGCCCAGGCCGAAGCCCAGTCCCGCCGGCCGTCCCGGCCGTGTCCCGGTATGGTCGGCTGCCATGAAGACCAGCGTCTGCTTGCCGAGGATGCGCTTGCCGTTCAGCGCGCCGCCGTTGGCCAGCGCCGTCGTGAAGCGCAGATAGTCGTCCATCGTGCCGGTGAGACCGCCGCCGCCCGATTCGAACTTGGCGCCGTCGTCGACCTTGAAGCGCGGCG
Organism: Reyranella sp.; assembly: GCA_004296815.1. GTDB lineage: Bacteria > Pseudomonadota > Alphaproteobacteria > Reyranellales > Reyranellaceae > Reyranella. The sequence continues at coordinate 10,131 of SCVT01000572.1, forward strand.
TCATCGCCTGTCCGCCGGGACGCGGCCCGGGTTGCGCGACGCGCGCCAGCTTGGCCGCCGGCACCTGGAATTGCGTGTCGACCATGCCGAGCGACTTGAAGACGCGATCCGTCAGCGCCTCACCCAACTTCTTGCGGTCGACCACCTCGATCAGGCGGCCCAGCACGTCGGTCGAGACGCCATACTCCCAGCGCGCGCCCGGCGAAAACTTGAGCGCCAGCGTCGAGAGCGTCGCGACGAACTCCTCGTTGTTCATCGAGCGGTCGCCGAGCTTGGCCGTCACGTAGGACTGGTTCACCAGCGACGTGCCGCGGCTCCCGTAGGTGAGGCCCGACGTGTGACGCAGAAGGTCCTGCACCGTCATCGGACGGTCGGGATCGGAAAGCTGCATCACCGGACGTCCGTCATTGCCGAGCTTCTCGTTCGCCACCTTCATCTTGCCGATCTCGGGCAGGAAGCGTGACACCGGATCGCTCACCTGCATCTTGCCTTCCTCGACCATCTGCATGATCGCGACGCTGACGATCGGCTTGGTCATGGAGTAGATGCGGAAGATGGCATCGGGCTTCATGGCATCGCCCTGCGCGATGTCGCGCTTGCCGAGCGTCGAGACCCACGCGACCTTGCCGCGCCGCGCCACCAGCATCACCGCACCGGGCACCAGCCCGTCGTCGACGTGCTTCTGCGTCACCGCCTCGATGCGCTTGAGCTGCGCGGAGGAGAGTCCGACATCCTCGGGCTTGCCGGCCATCGGAAGCACGCCGCCCTCGGCGTGGGCCTGCGTGGAGATCGCGACTGCCAATCCTGCCGCGAGAACGAGCTTCTTCATGGCGCTTCTCCCGATCTGTTATGTCCGGACTATACGCCCTTCGAGCAGCGCCCGCTCGCGCTGGAAAAGCTCGACCACCGCATCCATCACCGCCCGCACCCGGGGAAGGGCGCGCAGGTCGCGATGGACCAGCAGCCACTGGTCGGCGAAGACCTCCGGGATCACGCCACCCACGCGTTTCAGCGCCGTGTCGGGATCGCCGAGATGGCAGGGCAGCACGGCGAGGCCGCCGCCGCTGCGCGTCGCCTCATGCAGCACCAGCCAGTTGTTGCCGCGGATCTCGGGCCGCCGTCCGCCGCGATAATCCTGCATCCAGCGCTGTCCCGGCATCCGCAGGTGATCGTCGTCGAAGCCGACCCACGGCAGCGCGGCCAGCGCCGCCGGGGTAGCTCGCCTCACCTGAAAATCGCACGCGGCATAGATCGCATAGGCGGCACGCCCGAGCTTGCGTGCCACGATGCCACCGAGCTCGGGCACCTGCTCGCGGATCAGGAGATCGGCTTCGCGCTTCGACAGGTTGGCGGGCGTGTGGCTCGTGGCCACCTCGAACTCGATCTGCGGCAGCTTGCTCCTGAGGCCAGCGGAAAAGCGTGCGATCAACGCCGCCGTCGCCTCCTCCGCCGAGAGCCGCACGGTGCCGCTTACCGTGTCGCTGAGCCCGGCACTGCGGCGGTGGATCGAATGGGCCGCCTTCTCCATGGCTTCGGTGTCGGCCAGCAGCTCCTCGCCGACGCTGGTCGGCACGAAGCGGTCGGGCAGCCGATCGAACAGCCGCGCGCCGATCTGCTTCTCGAGCGCGTGCACGCGACGCGCCACGGTGGGATGGCTGACGTCCAGCACCTTGGCGGCCTTGGTGAGCGTGCCGCCGCGTGCGAGGGCGAGGAATACGCGGAGATCGTCCCAGTTGGGGTCCATGTACAGAATTGTACAACGGCTTTTCCGTTTTGTGGACTGACGAATGTGGGTGTTCGGCCTAGCATCCCACCATGCACATCGAACCCCGCCTGCTCGTCTTCACCCGCGGCGTCCGTCTCCGGATCGCCGCCACCGTCGCCGTCGGCCTCGTGGGCGTCGGCCTCGGCATCGCCCGCCTCGGCCTGCTGGGCTGGCTGATCGGCCAGGTCTTTGTCGGCCGGCCGCTCGGCGAGCTCGTGACGCCGATCCTGCTGATCGCGGTGATCATGGTGCTGCGCGGAGCCGCCGAGCACTGGCGAGCGGTGCTGGCACACGAGACCGCCGCTCGCGTCCAGAAGGCGCTGCGGCGCACGCTCTACGACAAGGTGGCCTCCCTTGGACCGGGCACGGTCGGCCGCCAGCGCTCGGGCGGGCTGACGCTTTCGATGATCGACGGCGTCGAGCAGCTCGAGACCTATTTCGGGCAGTTCCTGCCGCAGTTCATGATCGCGCTGCTGACGCCGGTGCTGATCTTCGGCGTGATCTCCTTCATCGACCTGCCGGTGGCCCTGGTCATGCTGGGCTTCGCGCTCGTGGCACTCTTCGCTCCGGCGCTCTGGCACAAGTGGGACGTCCGCGCCTCGATCGCGCGCATGACAGCCTACAAGTCCTTCGCCGCCGAGTTCCTCGACTCGATCCAGGGACTCGCCACGCTCAAGGCGTTCGGCCAGGGCAAGGCGCGCGCCGATAAGCTCGAGATCGAGGCGCGCGATCTCTTCCGCCGCACCATGTGGGTGCTCGGTACCAACTCGCTGGCCCGCGGCATCACCGACACCTCGATCGCGGGCGGCGCGGCGGCAGCGCTGATCTACGGCGCCTCGCGCGTCGAAGCCGGCGCGATGTCGCTCACCGCGCTGCTGATCATCCTGATGCTGGGCATCGAGATCTTCCGGCCGATGCGCGAGCTGCGCTCCGTCCTCCACCAGGGCATGGTCGGTCTCTCGGCCGCGCAAGGCATCTACCGCATCCTCGACGACCACTCATCGGTGGCCGACGCTCCGCCGGCGCCGCTCAGCACCGTGCTGGCGCCGACCATCACCTTCGAGAATGTGCGTTTCTCCTATCCCGGCACGCGGCGCACCGTGCATGACGGCCTCAATTTCACTGCGGCCGCTGGCGAGCGGCTGGGCCTCGTCGGTTCCTCCGGCGGCGGCAAGTCATCGATCGTGCGCCTGCTGCTGCGCTTCTACGATCCCAACCAGGGCCGCATCGTGCTCGGCGGCCACGATCTCCGCTCGCTCTCCTTCGCGCAGATTCGTTCGCTGATCTCGGTCGTGAACCAGGACACGTTCCTCTTCCACGGCACAGTGGAAGAGAATATCCGGCTCGGCCGGCC
>SCVT01000003.1 GCA_004296815.1 Reyranella sp.
TTGCCGACATCGCCCACGATGCGCGGGAAGCGCGTGTCGAGCATCAGGATGCCCAGAGGAGCTTGGGGCGGTTTCTGCTCAGACATTGCGCCTCGCGATGGACTTGCCGGCCACGTAGCCGAGCGTGAGGAACGGACCGATGGTGGTGCCGGCGCCGACCGCCTTGGTGCCGATCGGGCTCGCCGCAGCGAGGCCCGCCGCGTAGAGCCCGCCGATCACGCTGCGGTCGGCCCGCAGCACCTGGCCGTAGCGGTTGGTGCGCGGCCCGCCCTTGGTGCCGAGACTCACATAAAGGAACGGTGCGGCGTAGAACGGCCCCTGCTCCACCGTGCCCAGCGCACGGTCCCTGGTATAGAAGCGCTCCCACACCGTCTCGCCGCGATGGAAGTCGCGATCGACGCCTTCCGTCGACCAGCCGTTGAAGCGGTCGACGGTCGCGCGCAACGAAGCCGGATCGAGGCCGATCTCCTGAGCCAATGCTTCGAGCGTGTCGGCCTTGCGGATGAAGCCCTTCTCCTTCGAGCCGAAATGCATGGAGAGCGTCATCGCCCTGGCGTAGCGCGAATCGAAGATGCGCCAGGCCGGCAGATGAAGATGCTTTCCATCGGGTCCGCGCTCGTCGATCGCGACACCCAGCGCCGGGCTGCCCTCGCTCACGAAGCGCTTGGCGTGCCGGTTCACCAGGATCACGTGCGGCGCGTAGGTCTCGAGCAGCGGCTGCGCATGACGGCGGCCCTCGTAGGTCGTGAAGGTCGCGGGCGAGATCAGCGCCTGGTCCATGTGCGCCAGTTCCGCGCCGACCGCGGCCGCCATGACCTGGCCGTCGCCGGTGTTGGTGTCGGGCGCGCCGGTGAGGTCGAGACCGGGGAAATGTTTCTCCATCAGCGCGCGGTTCCAGTCGAAGCCGCCGGTCGCCAGCACGACGCCGCGCCGCGCCCGCAGGGTGCAGCGCTTGCCGTCGATCGTCGCCTCGACGCCCGCGACCGCGTCGCCTTCCATGATGAGCCGATGCACCGGCGCCTCGAGCTCGATGCGGCAGCCCTTGTCGAGACAGCCGCGCACCAGGCCCGTGACCAGTGCGTTGCCCGCGCCGACGCTCGCCGTCACGAGCCGCCACAGCAGGGTCGGCGCCATCGAGAGCGCGCCGCGCACCGGATGCTTCAGCACGCCGTCGACCAGCTCCTTGTAGGTGAAGAGCTGCGTCTTCACCGAGGGCCGCACCTTGTTCCACCAGCGGCCGAGCCGGAAGCGGCTGATCGGCTTGGTCGAGACCATGCGCCCGAACGGCTTGCCGCCCGGCGCCTCCGCGTAGAGGTCGGGATGGTTGACCAGCTCGAAGCGGAGCGGCGTCTCGTCTTCCAGGAACTTCAGCATCGGCGCCGACTGCTCGGCCAGCACCTGCCACAGCTCGTCCTCGTCCTGCTGCCAGCCCGGCGGCGCCGCGCCTCTTATGTACTCCAGCGTCTCCGCGGGTGAATCGGCGATGCCCGCCGCCATCATGTGATGGTTGCCCGGTACCCAGGTGCCGGCGCCCGACATTGCCGTGGTGCCGCCGAGCCAGCGCGACTTCTCCAGCACAAGGACCCTGGCGCCGTCGTGCGCGGCGGCCAGTGCCGCGGAGAGTCCCGCCGCGCCGGACCCGACGACGATGACGTCGGTGTCGCTAATGTTCATCGCGTAACCCACCCTTCGAGACGCAGCCTGCGGCCGCTCCTCAGGGTGAGGGCAAAGGGCCTCACCCTGAGGAGGCGCGTAGCGCCGTCTCGAAGGGTGGGCCTCACGGCTCGGGCCACTCCTTTTGGGCGCCGCGCGCGGACTCGAACCACTTGGAGATCCGCATCACGCCGAGATCGTCGAAGCGGCGGCCGGCGATCTGCAGGCCGATCGGCTTGCCCTCCTTCGTGAAGCCACAGTTGATCGAGGCCGCCGGCTGTTCGCTCATGTTGTAGGGCAAGGTGAAGCCGATATGGTCCATCGCGCGGTTGACGTCGTTGGACGGCATCTCCCACTCGGCCGGGAAGGTCGGCACCGGCGAGGTTGGCGACAGCACGAAATCGAACGGCTGGGTCGCCTTCACCGTGGCGGCGCGCATCGCCATGTAGTTGTTGAGGCCGCGGATCACCATCACGCCCGAGACGTCGGCGCCGCCGCGGCACCACTGGGCGATGAAGGGCAGCACCTTGGCCTGCTTCTCGTGGGAGAGCGCGGAGAAATCGTTCCAGCTCCGCACGCGCCAGAAGAGATCCTGCAGGTCGAGCATGGCCGGGGTCATGAACGGCGCCACCGGCTCGAGGTGCGCGCCGGCCTTTTCGAACAGCTTCGCCGCCGCCTCGACCGCCGCGCGGGTCTCGGGTTCGAGCGGCATGCCGCAGCCCGCGTCCATGTGCAGGCCGATCTTCAAGCCCTTGGGATCGAGCGGTCCGGCGCTGAAGTCGATGTCGGCCGGCGGCAGGCTCATGTGATCGCGCCAGTCGGGCTTATAGAGCTCGGCCATCAGCAGGCACGAATCGGCCACGGTGCGCGTCATCGGACCGATCGCGCGCCCCAGATAGGGCGGATCGACCGGCACGCGGCCGAGGCTGGGTTTTAGCGTAAAAATGCCGTTCCACGCGGCGGGCAGGCGCACCGAGCCGCCGATGTCGGTGCCGAGATGCAGCGGGCCATATCCCGCCGCCGCCGCCGCGCCAGCACCGGCGCTGGAGCCGCCGGGATTCCAGGCGAGGTTCCAGGGATTGCGCGTCAGCGGATGGAACGAGCTGCGGCCCGACGACAGCATGCCGTAGTCGGGCATGGTGGTCTTGCTGAGCAGGATGGCGCC
>SCVT01000573.1 GCA_004296815.1 Reyranella sp.
GGCGCGCAGGTCGAACAGCTTTGGCACGCGCAACGTTACCAGCGGATCCTGCCAGACATCGAAGCCGTGCTTGCGCTGCTCCATGAAGGCGAGCTTCCACTTGTCGTAGCGCAGGCCGGCCAACCCGCCGTCGTCGGTCCAGTAGAAGAACTCCTTGCGGGCGCCGCCCGTGCCGTTCTTCAGAAGCTCGCGCTGGTCGTAGCCGTCGAGATGAACCTTGAAGGTCTTGGTGCCGAACGTGGCGCCCTGCTTCAGCTTGGCGGCGAGGTCTGTCTCGCCGACCGCGGCCAGCAGCGTCTGCATCCAGTCCTCGGCGGAGAAGATCTCGTTGATCTCGGTGCCGGGCTTCACCAACCCAGGCCAGCGCACCATGGCGGGCACGCGATATCCGCCCTCCCAATTCGTGTTCTTCTCGCCGCGAAACGGCGTCGTGCCGCCGTCGGGCCAGCTCATGACCTCCGCGCCGTTGTCGGTCGTATAGATCACGATGGTGTTGTTTGTGATGCCGAGGTCGTCGAGCTTCTTCAGGAGCTGACCGACCTGGCCGTCATGCTCGACCATGCCGTCGGCATAGACGCCGAGGCCGGTCTTGCCGAGTGACGCGGGCTTCAGGTGCGTCCAGATGTGCATGCGCGTGGAATTGGTCCAGACGAAGAACGGCTTGCGGTCGCGGTGGCTGCGATCGATGAAGTCCATGGTCGCGGCGAGGAACTCCTCGTCGACCGTCTCCATGCGCTTGACGGTCAGCGGCCCGGTGTCTTCGCAACGCTGCTTGCCCCACTTGCCGAAGCGTGGGTCCTCGCCGGGCGTGTCGTTGGGCTGGGCGAAGCATTTCAGCACGCCCCTGGGCCCGTATTTCGCCTTGAAGGTCGGATCCTTCGGATAGTCGACGTTCTCCGGCTCTTCCTCGGCGTTGAGGTGATAGAGGTTGCCGAAGAACTCGTCGAAGCCGTGCACCGTGGGGAGGAACTCGTTGCGGTCACCGAGATGGTTCTTGCCGAACTGGCCCGTCGCGTAGCCCTTCGACTTCAGGAGGTCGGCGATGGTCGGGTCCTTCTCCGACAGGCCTTCCGGCGTGCCCGGCAGGCCGACCTTGAGCAGGCCGGTGCGGATCGGCGACTGGCCGGTGATGAAGGCGGCGCGACCTGCGGTGCAGGATTGCTGGCCGTAATAGTCCGTGAAGATCGCGCCCTCGCGGGCGATGCGGTCGATGTTGGGCGTGCGGTAGCCCATCATGCCGCGGTTGTAGGCGCTTATGTTCCAGAGCCCGACATCGTCGCCCATGATGACAAGGATGTTGGGTTGGGCGGGCGCCTGCGCCTGCGCCGGCGCGACGATCGTCGCGAGTCCGGTGAGCAATGCGGTCGCCGACAGCAGCCGGTTGAGCTTGTTCCTGATCATGAATTGTCTCCCTGCCAGTCCTAATTCTATTGGATCGCGTCGGAGCGCGGCCGTTGTGTCATGTAACGGGCTCGACCCGGCCGCTCAGGTCCATGATGCCGAGCTCGACGATCACCTGCGGCTGGATCTTCTTCACGCCGTCGCGGAAGGCGCGCAGCGCCTGCTGGTTCATCGCCGTCTCGTAGGCGCGGTCGGTCTTGATGCGGTCGCCGTAGGCCACGGCCGCGGCGCCACAGTCGCGGTGGGTGAGGCCTACCACGCGCTTCACGTTGTGAAGCTGCACGGAGATGTTGAGGTTGGCCTCCCAGGTGGCGCGCCATTCCTGGAACACCGGCGCCACCGCGGCGATCGGGCCGCCCGCGATGTTGAACTGGCTGTAGTTGTTCTGCCAGCCGCGCGCGGCCATGTAGGCCCAGGTGTTGGTCGTGAAGCGCGGATCGATGCACTTCATCAGCATCGCCTCGTAACCGGTGTCCTCGACGGCCAGCGCCGGCGCAGTGACGGTCGCCGCGGCGGCGAGCGCGCCGATGCCCAGGCCAAGGGCACGTCGCCGGGAGAGGGCGGCCAGGCAGCCGCAGCCGCCGTGATGGATGTGTCGGGACATGTGCGACCTCGCGGGCTGATCGAGAGCGCACAATTTCTACCATGCCGGGAGAGGCCAGGCCACGCGGCCTCAGTTGCTCTTCTTCTTGTCCTCGAACGCCTGTGCCTTGGCCAACCCCTCGAGACAGCCGCGCTCGTTGCCGCGTTCGGCTTCGGCACGGGCGGCGACCAGCAGCGCCTGCAAGGTCGTGCGTTCGGCGGCGGCGGCTTCCTTCGGCGGGCCCGCCGTCACGTTGGGCAGAGTGGGCATCGCGGCGCCGGCGGATCGTGGCGGCGTGATGACCGAACGGTCCTGCACCGGCGGCGGCTCGATGACGCCGCCCGAGCGCGCCATCTGCTCGGGCGTCGGCTTGGTGCCGCCCTCGGGTGCAACTGTCGGCGGATCGGTCGAAAGGCCGCGCTCAGCTGCGAGCGACTTGACGTCGTCCAGGCAGGCCGCCGCCGCGGCGTCCGGCCACGCGATCAGCAGGGCGAGGCTCGCCAGGAGCAGGCGGGCAGCGGTCGGCAGCCAGGAAACGGGACCGTCCATACACAGAGAACGATGGGCGTGCCGGTCGAGTTGCAGGGGACGCAGGGCGTTCACAGTTGACCAGCCCGCCAGCTGATCTGGCCGTAGAATAGGCGCTCGAATCGCCGCTTCCGTCCTTCCCGGGCGAAGTTCGTCGGCGTTGTTGCGTGCCCGTCGAGCACGGCGCGGCCCTGCAGGAGCCTCAATGGCAAGGAAAGCGTCCCCTGCGTTCGAAGCCAAGGCCGTCCATCAGCCGGGGCCGTAATCCGTCCGGCCGGGGAGCCTGAGTCGCCGTGACTTTCCCGGCGACCTGAGCGCGACTCTAGTTGCGATATTGCGTTGTGATCACGCGGCCGTTGGCGTCGAGCCGGTTGCCCTGCGAATCGTAGCGATAGCCATGGGCGTCGTGGGGCATCGATTGGTAGTTGTAGGGATAACCCGGCTGCGACGAATACTGCGGCTGGCTCGCAATTCGAAGATCGGAAGAGCACACG
>SCVT01000574.1 GCA_004296815.1 Reyranella sp.
ATGGCAATCCATCGGTTCCTTCTCGGCGCACATCAGGCAGAGCGTGGCGTCCGCCGCGCCCGCGATCACGCGGTCGAGCGCCGCCGCGAAGGTCGGCCGCGCCGCCAGCTCGTCGTAGCTGCCGCCGGCCTCTGGCTTGCCGCCGAGCGCTGCACCTTCGTGCACGTAGCCGATGCCGGCCGCCGCGAGTGATTTGGCGAGCGCTTCCTTGCCGAATTGCGGATAACGACGCGACCAGGGAGTCGAGCGCACGTCGACCAGCCGTTCGACGCCCGCCGCCTGCAGCAGCTCGACGAAGCGGCCGATCGGATGGTTGGAGTGGCCGATGGTTCGGATGGATTTCATGCCAGTCGTCGCACCTGGTCGATGAAGGCAAGCGTCGCCGCCGAGCGCTCGTCGCGCCGGCAGGCGAGGTTGAGCGGCACCTTGATCGCCGGCCGCCCCGTCAGCGGGCGGTAGGTTACACCTTCGAGCGGCAGGCGGCTCAAGGAAGCCGGCACGATGGTGATGCCGAGGCCGGCGGCCACGAGGTTCAGCGTCGAGACGATGCGCGGGGCCTCCTGGCCGACATGCGGGCTGAAGCCCGCCTCGGTGCAGGCCGCGATGATCACGTCGTAGAGGCCGCGCCCGTCGGGCCGGCGGTAGAGGATGAACTCCTCGGCCGCGAGGTCGCGCAGGGTGAGGCGCGGCTTGCGCGCGAGGGCGTGGCGTGCCGGCAGCGCCGCCGCCATGTCCTCCTGCAGCAGCGCATGCACCGTCACGCCCTGCGGGTCGGCGACGCCGGAGCGGATGAAGGCGATGTCGAGCCGCTCCTCGCGCAGCGCGGCCAGCAGGTCGCCCGAGCTGTTCTCCTCCAGCACGAAGGAGACGTCGGGCCGCTCGCGGCGGAACTCGCGGATGGCGCGCGCGACCAGCGGATGGAACGGCGCCGAGGTCGTGAAGCCCACGGCAATGCGGCCGGTCTCGCCGCGCGCCGTGCGGCGGGCGCGCACCGCGGCGCTGTCGACCGCGCTCAGGATCGCCTCGGCGTCGGCCAGGAAGGAGCGGCCGGCATCGGTCAGGCTGACGCCGCGCGGATGGCGGACGAACAGGGCGGCATCGATCTCGCGCTCCAGCGCACGGATCTGCTGGGAGAGCGGCGGCTGCTGGATGTGCAGCTTCTCGGCGGCGCGCGTGACATGACCCTCGCGGGCGACGGCGACGAAGTAGCGGAGGTGGCGCAGTTCCATGGATATCTATTCGATATGGTAGCGACACTTATCATATATTTGAACACTGGATAAGCCGGCCCTAGCGTCGCGCCATGACGATATCCATGGCTCTGGGGCTCGGCCTCGTGATGGTCTTCACCGCGTTCCTCTCCGGCATCTTCGGCATGGCGGGAGGGATGGTGCTGATCGGCGTGCTGCTGTTCCTGCTGCCGCTGCCCATGGCCATGGTGCTGCACGCGGTGACCCAGATGGCCTCCAACGGCTGGCGGGCGTTCCTGTGGTGGCGGCACATCCAGTGGCGCATGACCGCCTGCTACATCGGAGGCTGCGCCATCGCACTCGGCCTCTGGTCGCTCACTCTCTATGTGCCGGACAAGGCGGTGGCACTTCTGATGCTCGGCCTCTCGCCCTTCATGCTGCGCGCCATCCCGGCCAGCCTGATGCCCGCGACGCTGGGACCGCGCCAGGCGGTGGGCGGCGGCTTCGCCTGCATGGCGCTGATGCTGCTGACCGGCGTCACCGGCCCGCTGATCGACCAGCTCTTCCTGCGCTCGACCTGGACCCGCCAGCAGATCGTGGCGACCAAGGCCTCGTGCCAGGTGTTCGGCCACGGCTTCAAGCTGCTCTACTTCGGTGGCCTGATCGAGCAGGCGGGCAGCGTCGAGCCCTACATGCTGGCGATCGCGGTGGCGGCCTCGATGCTCGGCACCACGCTCGGCAAGCAGATCCTCGATCGGCTGTCGGACGCGCAGTTCCGGAGCTGGGCCGGCCGCCTCATCACCGTGCTGGGACTCTACTATGTCGGCTACGGCTTGGTGCTGCTGGTGGGGATTGCCTAAGATGGCGCGTGGATATTCCAGAAGGATTTCGCGAGCTCACTGAGGCGACGGGGTTTGCCAAGGCGAACGGGCCGTGGTTCGAGAAGGTCGAAGGCCGCCAGGTGTGGCGTGGCTTCCGGCCGGGCCCGCAGCACGCCAACGCCTTGGGCATCGTGCACGGCGGCATGCTGGCGGCGTTCCTCGATGCCGCCCTGGGCTCGGTCGTGTGGCGCGCCATCGACCGGCGCTGCGTCACCTTGAAGCTCACCATCGAGTATCAGACGCCGGCGCGCGTGGGCGACTGGCTGGTCGCGACCGGCGAGATGCTGGGCCACGACGAGCAGGTGGCGCAGGTGAGGGGCCGCCTTTATGGTCCGCGCCACGACGTGCTGGCGGGTCTCGGCGATTTCGCGCTGCTGCGTGCCGGCCGTCCGCTGAAGATCCGGAGCTAGAGTGTCTTACGAAATACCCGACGACCCGCCCGCGGGTTTCAAGCTGGTCGACTTCGCGCGCGGCCGGCCCGAGCCCACCTTCAACACCCATGTCGGCAACATGTACGCCAAGCGCGGCGAGAAGGGCACGCGCGACGAGTTCGTGCTGGGGATCCGCGTCCAGCAGAACATGTGCAACCCGGCGGGCGGCCTGCACGGCGGCATGATGATGATGGTGGCCGACCTCGTGGGCACGATGGGCGGCGGCTATCTCGCCGGACTGCGCAAGTTCCTGCCGACCGTCAGCATGACCTGCGATTTCGTGGCGCCGGCGCGGGTCGGCGACTGGGTCGAGGGCCGCGCCGAGCTGGTGCGCCAGACGCGCACGCTCCTCTTCACCAACATCTACCTGACGGTGGGCGAGGAGAAGATCCTGCGCGCCTCCTCGATCGCCAAGATCCCGTCGGGCGACAGCTTCTCCTTCTCCAAGGGCTAGTGCGGCATGGGCCTGCCGCGCGCCGTGCTGTTCGACCTGCTGACGGCGCTGATCGATTCCTGGACGTTGTGGAACGAGGTCGCCGGTTCGGAGCCGGCGGGCCGCACCTGGCGCGCCGAGTACCTCCGCCTCACTTACGGATGCGGGACCTATGTCCCCTACGAGCAGCTCGTGCGCGACGCCGCGCGCGCCACCGGCCTCACCGAAAGCGCCGCCGAGGCACTGGAGGCGCGCTGGTCCGGGCTGCCGGTGTGGAGTGGCGCGCAGGCGGCCCTCGACGCCCTGCAGGGCCGCACAAAGCTCGCCGTCGTGACGAATTGCTCCGTGCACCTGGGCAAACTTGGGGCCGAGCGCCTTTCGACCCGCTGGGATTGCATCGTCACCGCTGAAGAAGCGGGCTGCTACAAGCCCGACCCGCGCCCCTACCGGCTTGCGCTGGAACGGCTCGGCGTCGCGCCGTCTGAAGCTGCCTTCGTTGCCGGCTCGGGATACGATCTCTTCGGCACGCAAGCGGTCGGCCTTACGACCTACTGGCACAACCGGGTCGGCCTCGCGCGACCCGACGGCGCGCCGCCCGCCGCGCTCGAGCGGCGTACGCTCGACGATCTCGTTCCCTGGCTCGAAGGACGCCTCCCGTGACCACGCTTGCCGACATCGAGACTCCCGCCGCGCTGATCGACGAGGCGCGCATGGCGGCCAACATCGCGCGCATGCAGGGTCATCTCTCCTCGCTCGGCGTCCGGCTGCGCCCGCATGTGAAGACGTCGAAGTCGATCGAGGTCGCCCGCCGCCAGCAGGCGGCCGGCGCCAAAGGCATCACGGTTTCGACCTTGAAGGAGGCCGAGCAGTTCTTCGCCGCGGGCTTCGCCGACATCCTCTATGCGGTGTGCATCGCGCCCGACAAGCTCGACCGCGCGCTGGCGCTGCTGGCCAAGGGCTGCGGCCTCACCATCCTCACCGACTCGGTTGCAGGCGCGCGTGCCATCGTGGCGAAGGGGCGCGAGGCGAAGCATGCCTTCCAGGTGATGATCGAGATCGATTCCGACGGCCACCGCTCCGGCGTGCAGCCCGAAGCGGCCGACCTGATCGAGATCGGCAAGGTGTTGCAGGCGGGCGGCCAGGTCGTGAAGGGCGTGCTGACGCATGCCGGCAGCTCCTACGACCTCGACACGCCGGACGCGCTGCAGGCGCTCGCCGAGCAGGAGCGGGCGCTCTGCGTGCGCGCCGCCGAACGCCTGCGCGCGGCGGGCATCGCCTGCCCGGAGGTCAGCGTCGGCTCGACGCCGACCGCGGTGGCGGCGCGCAATCTCAGCGGCGTCACCGAAGTGCGGGCGGGCGTCTACGTCTTCTTCGATCTCGTGATGTCCAATGTCGGCGTCTGCTCGCCGCAGGACGTCGCGCTCTCGGTGCTGACCACCGTGATCGGCCATCAGCCCGAGAAGGGCTGGGTGATCGTCGATGCCGGCTGGATGGCGATGAGCCGCGACCGCGGCACGTCCAAGCAGAAGCTCGACTACGGCTACGGCGCGGTCTGCGATGCGGCCGGCCGTGTGATCGAGGGGCTATGGGTCTCGGGCGCCAACCAGGAGCACGGCATCATCGCCCGCCGCGACGGCAAGGCCGACGCCGGCGTCGTCGAGCGGTTCCCGATCGGCATGAAGCTCCGAATCCTGCCCAACCACGCTTGTGCGACCGGCGCGCAATATCCCGCCTATCTCGCGGTGTCGGCGGATGGCAGCGCGACCGAGTGGCCGCGCTTCCACGGATGGTAGTCTAGACCGACGCGCCGAAATGGCTGCCGAGCGCGCGGCGGCCGGAGTCGGTCAACCGCACGGTGCGGCTGCGGCGCAGCCGCTCGGCCCAGCCGCGCTTGAAGAACGTGTCGGCGATGGCCGCGCCCAGCGATCCCGAGATGTGCGGCCGCCGCTCGCTCCAGTCGAGGCACTGGCGCGCGAAATGACGCGACTCGGCCTTCTTTGCGCCATCGAGGTCGACGCCCAGCCGCTCGCAGAACAGCTCGCCCGAGTTGGTGAGCGTCCAGTCGCGCGGGCCCTTGGGCTCGAGATGGCCGTGCTGCGTCAGCGAATCGGTGACCGCGATGCCCACCTGGCCCGCGAGATGGTCGTAGCAGGTGCGGCAGAAACGGAGGTCGGGATCGCGCCGCCACGCCGCCGTGCGCGAGGCGGGGCCGGCGCGCATGCCAGCGAGTGTCATCAGCGATTCCATGACCTGCGCCACGTCGGGCGAGGCCAGCCGATAGAAGCGGTTGCGGCCCTCGGCGCGGGCGGCGAGCAGGTTGGCCTCGACCATGCGCGAGAGGTGGCCGGAGGCGGTCTGGGCGGTGACACCCGCGGTGTGCGCGAGGTCCGACGCGGTGTGGGCACGGCCGTCCATCAGGAGCTGCAGCATGGCGGTGCGCGCCGGGTCGCCGATCAGGGCAGCGATTTCGGAAAGGGCATTCACGGTGGTCATGGGGGAAATCTAGGCCCCGTCTCGGGACCCCGCCACGGTCAATGCTTCGGCGGCTGCCGAAATGTCATTTCCACTTCGGATTGGCGATGGCGATCTTGTCGGCGACGGTCGCCTCGAGATGCGCCATCAGGGCGGCGTCGCGCTCGTCGCGCGCGCCGGCGCGGAGTTGATCGGCCAGCTCGCGGTTGAGCTCGTCGAGTGCGGCCTCGCGGCCCAGCAGCTTCACCAGCCGCTCGCGTTCGCGTGCATCGGCGACGGGTCCCAGTCTGGCTTCGCGCTCGAGGATGGCGAGCGAGTTCACGGCGACGCGCATCTGGAAGCCGAGCCGCGGCTCGGCCTTGTCGAGTACCGGAGTCACCTCGTCGCGCAGCAGGTCGGCGATGGCCGCGAGCAGCTCTGATGCGGTGGGGCGATCCTGGGCCATCACGCCGTCTCCTTCAGGAGCTGCAGCAGGTCGACCTCGGTCTCGACCGCGCGGCGGCCGATCGAGGCGAGCTCCATCGATTTGACCGCGCCCGAGAGATGCCGCCACGCCTGCTGGTGGCAGATGATCCCCCAGCGCACCGTGCCGAACACCTCCCACCAGTGCGCGCGCGCCGGATCGACCTTGCCGCCACCCGCGCGTTCGTAGGCCGCCCACAGTTGATCGCGGCTACCGAAACCGCCGGCCGGCTTGTCGACGGCGCCGAAGCGCCAGCTCTTCACGCAGACCCAGCCCAGATCCTCGACCGGATCGCCGAGATGCGCGCCCTCCCAGTCGAGGATGGCGGTGACGCCGCTCTCGTCGGCGAGATAGTTGCCGGTGCGGTAGTCGCCATGCACCAGCACGGGGTGTGCCGGCGCCGCGGGCTTGCGTCGGTCGAGCCAGGTGAGCGCCAGCTCGAACACAGGCAAGGCGCGATCCAGGACATCGATGCCGCGCCTGAGCGACGCGACGCTGCCGGCAGCGTCGCGTGTGACGAGCGGCGGCAGGGTGGCGGGATCGGTCGCGTGGATGCGCGCCAGGATCTCGCCGAGCTGGCTCGCGATCTTGCCGCGCGCCGTCTCATAGGGTGCATCGCGCAGCAGCTTGCGCGCGATGGCGATGCCGCCGACGCGCCGCATCACGAAGCCGTCGCCCAGACCGTCCTCGGATGTGAGCTCGAACAGCACCTCTGGCGCGCGCACGCCGGCCTTGTGGGCGGCGGCCAGCACGCGGAACTCGGTCGCGCGGTCGAGCGCCGTTGCGGGACGATCGGGACCGCTCGCCTCGCGCTGCGACGGCGGATCGCGACGCAAGACGAGTTCATGGCGGCTGCCGCCGGCGATCGCGTCGAAGCTCCAGGTCTGGCGCGAGGCGCCGCCCGATTCGCGGCGCAGCCCCTCGACGGTGGCGGCGACGCCGAAGTGGCGGCCGGCGGCGCGGGCCAGCGCCGTCGCGACAGTTTCGGCTTCAGCAGGCATGTGAACGGTCATTTACCCGGACTGTGGCACAGGCCCCGCAGCGTGGTAAGAGGGCGCGCCTATTGGGGAGACAGCAACGTGTCGAACGCCTACACGGCCATGAACGGCCTCTTTCTCGAAGACCTGAAGCCCGGCATGTCGGCGATGTTCGGCAAGACGGTGACCGAGGCCGACATCATGGCGTTCGCCGGCGTCTCGGGCGACACCAACCCCATCCATCTGCACGACGGCTTCGCGCGCACCACGCGGTTCGGCCAGCGCATCGCCCACGGCATGCTGAGCGGCAGCTTCATCTCCACCGTGGTCGGCACCAAGCTGCCGGGCCCCGGCGCGGTCTACATCTCCCAGACCATGAACTTCATGGCACCGGTCATCATCGGCGACACCATCACCGCCGTGGCCACCATCACGGCGATCGACGAGAAGCGCCGCCGCGTGACGCTGAAGACCCAGTGCCTGAACGGCGACAAGGTCGTGATCGACGGCGAGGCGGTCGTGCTGGTGCCGCGGCGCGACGCGGCCTGATGATCCCTGTCTTCGACGACTGGCGCGCTGTACCCACCGAATGGAAGGGCGGGGCGGTGGCGCTCGGCAATTTCGACGGCGTGCATCGCGGCCACCAGGCGTTGCTTGCGACCGCGAAGGAGCATGCCGGCAAACTCGGTGCGCCCGTTCTCGCGCTCACCTTCGAGCCGCACCCGCGCGGCTTCTTCGTGCCCGACACCGGCCCGTTCCGGCTGACATTGCCGCCCGCCAAGACGCGGCTGCTGGCCGAGCACGGCGTGCAGGCGGTGCTGGCGCAGCACTTCGATGCCGCCTTCGCCGCCCTGCCGGCAGAGGCGTTCGTCGCCGACGTACTGTTGAAGGGTCTGGGCGCGCGTCATGTCGTGTGCGGCTACGACTTCACCTTCGGCACGCGCCGCAGCGGCAACGTCGAGATGCTGCGCGCCGAAGGCAAGGCGCGGGGCTTCGGCGTCACCGTGCTCGACCCGGTGATGCGCGAGGGCGAGATCTATTCCTCGACCCGCATCCGCGAGGCGCTGCGCGCCGGCTGGATCACCGAGGCGGCCGGCCTGCTGGGCCATTCGTGGGAGATCGAGGGCACGGTCGAACTCGGCGACCAGAGGGGCCGCACCATCGGCTTTCCCACGGCCAACGTCGATCTCGGCGAGCATCTGCGGCCGCGCTTCGGCGTCTACGCCGTGCGTGCGCTGGTCGACGGGAGCTGGCGCGACGGCGTCGCCAACCTCGGCAAGCGGCCGACCTTCGGCAAGCTCAAGGAGAACTTCGAGGTCCACCTGTTTGACTTCGCGGGCGATCTCTACGGCAAGGTGCTGCGGGTCGCGATGGTCGACTTCATCCGGCCGGAGATGAAGTTCGCGGGGCTGGACCAGCTCAAGGCGCAGATTGCGGCTGACGGCGAGGCGGCGCGCAGGGTATTGAACGCCGCCCACTGACAGGAGGCGTGCCATGGAAGCGTCCGAGGCCGGCCAGTACTGGGAAGGCAATGCCGAGACGTGGACCCGGCACGTCCGCGCCGGCCGCGACGTCTACCGCGATGCGCTGAACTCACCGGCATTCCTCGAGATGCTGCCGCCGGTCGCGGGACTGCAGGGTCTCGACATCGGCTGCGGCGAGGGCGCCAACACGCGAGCGGTCGCGCGCCGCGGCGCGCGCATGCAGGGCATCGACGTCGCACCGACCTTCATCCGCCACGCGCAGGAGGCCGAGAAGGCCGAGCCGCTCGGCATCGCCTATCGCGCGGCCGATGCCGCCGCCCTGCCGTTCGACGCCGCGCACTTCGACTTCGCCACCGCGTTCATGTCGCTGATGGACATGCCCGATACGGCGCGCGTGCTCGCCGAGGCGCGGCGCGTGCTGAAGCCCGGCGGCTTCCTGCAGTTCTCCATCCTGCATCCCTGCTTCGTGCCGCCGCATCGCAAGGTGCTGCGCGATGCCAAGGGAGATGCCTGGGCGGTCGAGGTCGGCGGTTATTTCGGCGCGGTCGACGGCACGGTGCAGCAGTGGCATTTCGAGACCCTGACCGCGGAGGAGCGGGCCACCAGCCGGCCGTTCCAGACGCCGCGCTTCCATCGCACGCTCTCGCAATGGGTCGACGCGCTGACGGGAGCGGGATTCTCGATCGAGAAGCTCGGCGAGCCCATGGCGAGCCCGGAGCTGGCGGCGGCCGAGCCGATCGTCGCCGATACCCGCGTCGTTCCCCTGGCTTTGATCGTGCGGGCCCGCGCTTTTGCCGCGCCTTGACCCCCCGGGACCCCATCCCTAGATTGCCGGCCCTATGTCTATCGGGGCCTCCCAGGAGCGAATTATCCGCCCGGTCCGCTGACCGCGGCCGGGTCGTTCTGCCTGCTCGCGACCGCCTTCGGGGTGGCCGCTCCTCGCTCCTTCCAGTGCCGAGTTTTTCGTGACAACTGACTATAAATCCAGCGTTTTCCTGCCCAAGACGGACTTCCCGATGCGTGGAGGCCTGCCCAAGAAGGAGCCCGAGCTCCTGAAGCGGTGGGCCGACATGAAGCTGTGGGACCGGCTGCGCGTCGAGAGCAAGGGCCGCCCGAAGTTCGTGCTGCACGACGGCCCGCCCTACGCCAACGGCAACCTCCATATCGGGCATGCGCTGAACAAGATCCTGAAGGATCTCGTCAGCCGCACCCAGCAGATGCTGGGCAAGGACAGCCACTACGTGCCGGGCTGGGACTGCCACGGTCTGCCGATCGAATGGAAGATCGAGGAGCAGTACCGCGCCAAGAAGCAGGACAAGGACCAGGTGCCGGTCGTCGAGTTCCGCAAGGAATGCCGCGCCTTCGCCGATCACTGGATCGGCGTGCAGCGCGAGGAGTTCAAGCGGCTGGGCGTCGACGGCGACTGGGAGAA
>SCVT01000575.1 GCA_004296815.1 Reyranella sp.
GGAGGCCGGCGGATAGAAGACCTTGGTCAGGCCCTCGACCACGCCGAGGCCGAAGCCAGTGACGATCGAGCCCATGATCGAGCCCATGCCGCCGATCACGACGACGGCGAAGACGACCAGCACCAGGCTGGTCCCCATCAGCGCCGAGACCTGCTGGATCGGCGCGGCCAGCACGCCGGCCAGCGCGGCGAGGCCGACGCCCAGCCCGTAGGTCAGCGTGATCAGGCGCGGCACGTTGATGCCGAAGGCCTGCACCAGCGCCGGGTTCTCGGTCGCGGCGCGCAGGTAGGCGCCGAGCCGGGTGCGCTCGATGCCGTACCAGGTGGCGAGGCAGATCACGAGCGCCGCCACGACCACGAAGGCGCGGTAGTAGGGCATGAACATGAAGCCGAGATTGACGCCGCCCGGGATCGGGTTCTCGTAGGGCGCGCCGGACGACCCCCACTTGAACTGGAACAGCCCCTCGATCACCAGCGCGAGGCCGAAGGTGAGCAGGAAGCCGTAGAGATGGTCGAGGTGATAGATGCGTTTCAGCAGCAGCTTCTCGAGCAGCACACCGAAGGCGCCGACGATCAGCGGCGCCAGCACCAGCGAGACCCAGAAGGGCACGCCGAAGATGCCGAGCAGCAGCCAGGCGGCGAAGGCGCCCATCATGTACTGCGCGCCGTGCGTGAAGTTGATGACGTTCAGCATGCCGAAGATCACGGCGAGGCCGAGACTGAGCATGGCGTAGAACGCGCCGTTGATGAGGCCGAGCAGGAGCTGGCCGAACAGCGCCTGGGGCGGGATGCCGAGAAGCTCGAACATGGTGCCCTACACTCCGAGATAGGCTTGCAGCTTGCCGATGTTCGTCGAGACCTCGGCGGCGGTCATCATGTCGACGACGCGGCCGTCCTCGACCACATAGTGGCGGTCGGCCACGGCGGCGGCGAAGCGGAAATTCTGCTCGACCAGCAGGATGGTGAAGCCGCGCGCCTTGAGCTCGCGGATGATCTCGCCGATGCGCTGGACGATGACGGGCGCCAGGCCCTCGGTCGGCTCGTCGAGCAGCAGCAGGCTGGCGCCGGTGCGCAGGATGCGGCCGATCGCCAGCATCTGCTGCTCGCCGCCCGACAGCTTGGTGCCCTGGCTGCGCCGGCGCTCCAGCAGGTTGGGGAAGAGCTTGTAGATCTCGTCGATCGAAAGGCCGCCCGGCTTGACTGCCGGCGGCAGCAGCAGGTTCTCCTCGACATTGAGGCTCGAGAAGATGCCGCGCTCCTCGGGACAATAGGCCATGCCCTTGCGCGCGATCACGTTGGAGGGCTGCGATACCAGCTCTTCGTTCTCGAAGCGCACCGAGCCCGTGCGCTTGCCGACGATGCCCATCACCGACTTCAGCGTCGTCGTCTTGCCGACGCCGTTGCGGCCCAGCAGCGTGACCAGCTCGCCGCGGCCGACATGGAAGTCGATGCCGTGCAGGATGTGCGATTCGCCGTACCAGGCCTGCAGGCCCTCTACCTTCAGAAGCGGCTCAGTCATGGCCGCCTCCATGGCCCGCAGCGGCGTCGGTGCCGACATAGGCCTCGATCACCGCCGGATGCTTCGACACCGTGGCGTAGGGCCCCTCGGCCAGCACCTCGCCGCGCGCCAGCACGGTGATGGTGTCCGACAGATCGGCGACGACGGACATGTTGTGCTCGACCATCAGGACCGTGCGGTCCTTGGCGACGGCGCGGATGAGGGCGGCGATGCGCTTGATGTCCTCCTGCCCGAGCCCGGCCATCGGCTCGTCGAGCAGCATCATCTCGGGATCGAGCGCGAGCGTGGTGGCGATCTCCAGCGCCCGCTTGCGTCCGTAGGGCAGCTCGACCGCCGGCAGTTCGGCGAAGGCGCTGAGGCCGACGTCGGCGACCAGCTTCAGCGCCGCCGCGTCGAGCTTGTCGAGCACGCGTTCCGAGCGCCAGAAGTGGAAGGAATTGCCGAGGCGGCGCTGCAGGGCGACGCGAACGTTCTCGCGCACGCTGAGATGGGGAAATACAGCGGAAATCTGGAAAGACCGGGCGAGCCCCATGCGCGCGATGCGCGCCGGCGAACTGCCGGTGATGTCCCGCCCCTTAAAGACGATCCGACCGGCTGTCGGAACGAGGAAGTGTGTCAGGAGATTGAAGCAGGTCGTCTTGCCGGCCCCGTTGGGTCCGATCAGGGCGTGGATCGTGTTGCGACGAACGCGCAGATCGACGTTCTTGACCGCAACGAATCCCCTGAACTCCTTGGTGAGCCCGGTGGCTTCCAGAATGATTTCTTCGTTCATCAACCCCCCGTGGCTATTAAACGGAGGTTTATGCGACTGTCCAGCCGTCACGTAACGGTTGGCATTGCCGCCGTGACGAGGCTAGATTTCGCGCGAGCGGTTCGGGGACCGCAATTGGGAGGCTATCAAATGACAATTAGAAACACCGTCCGGCTCGCCGGCGCAGCCGCCGCCGTTGCCGGTCTCGCGGCGATCGGCCTCGTGGCCGTCGCGCAGGCGCAAGCGCCCGTGCCGCTGCGCATCGGCGTGACCGAGGGCTTCTCCGGCGTCTACGGCGACCTGACGCTGGGTGGCGTCGAGGCGGCGCAGATGGCGGTCGAGGACATGGGCGGCAAGGTGCTCGGCCGGCCGATCGAGATCCTGTCCGCCGACCACCAGACCAAGCCCGACGTCGGCGCGCAGATCGCCCGCAAGTGGTACGACGTCGACAACGTGAAGATGATCACCGGTCTCGGCACCTCGTCGGTGGCGCTGGCGGTGCGCAAGATCTCCCAGGAAAAGGGCATGATCGACATCATCACCGGTGCGGCGTCGGCCGACCTCACGGGTCCCGCCTGCTCGCCGACCGGTGCGCACTGGGTCTACGACACCTACGCGCTTGCCAAGGTGACCGGCTCGGCGATCGTCAAGGGCGGCGGCGACTCCTGGTACTTCCTCACCGCCGACTACGCCTTCGGCCATGCGCTCGAGCGTGACGTCACCGCCGTCGTCAACGCGGCGGGCGGCAAGGTGGTGGGCGGCGTCCGCCATCCGCTTAGCACTCAGGACTTCTCCTCGTTCCTGCTGCAGGCCCAGGCCTCGAAGGCCAAGATCATCGGCCTGGCCAACGCCGGCCAGGACACGATCAACTCGATCAAACAGGCCGGCGAGTTCGGCATCACCAAGGGCGGCCAGCGCCTGGCCGGCCTCCTCGTCTTCTCGACCGACGTCGTGGCGCTCACGCTGCCGGTGGCCCAGGGCCTGGTGCTCTCGGAGTCCTTCTACTGGGACATGAACGACGAGACCCGCGCCTGGACCAAGCGCTTCCGCGCCAAGCGCGACAAGATCCCCAGCATGCTGACGGCCGGCACCTACAGCTCGGTACTGCACTACCTGAAGGCCGTGCAGGCCGCCGGCACCGACGACGCCAAGGCCGTCATGGCGAAGATGCGGGAACTCCCGGTCAACGACGTCATGACCAAGAACGGCAAGCTGCGCGAGGACGGCCGTCTGGAGCGCGACATGTACCTGTTCCAGGTGAAGTCGCCGTCGGAGTCCAAGAGCAAGGACGACATCTACAAGCTGCTCGCCACCGTGCCGGGCAGCGAGGCGTTCCGCCCGATGAGCGAAGGCAAGTGCCCGCACGTGAAGGGCTGAGCTTCGCGGGCTGATGTAGAAAAGGGGCGCCCGTTCGAGGCGCCCCTTTTTGTTGTCGGGAGGGCTGCATCATGGAAACCAAGGAAAGGCCGCTGAAAGGCGCCTGGGGCATCACCGCCCTGGTCTTCCTCTTCATGCTGATCAACTTCGCCGACAAGGTCGTGGTCGGCCTGGCGGCCAAGCCGATCATGGAAGAGCTCGGCCTCACCCACGAGCAGTTCGGCCTGCTCGGCTCCTCGTTCTTCTTCCTCTTCGCGGTGGCGGGCGTCGCCGGCGGCTTCCTGGCCAACCGCATGCAGACCCGCCATCTCCTGTTCGGCATGGCGATCGCCTGGTCGCTGGTCCAGTTCCCCATGCTCGCGACCGTGACGCTGGAGACGCTGATCATCTGCCGCATCCTGCTGGGCGCGGGCGAAGGTCCTGCCGGCCCGATCGCCCTTCACGCGCTCTACAAATGGTTCCCCGATTCGCTGCGCGGCGTGCCGACGGCCATCGTGGCGCAGGGCTCGGCATTGGGCGTCATCGTGGCGGTGCCGGCGCTCAACTTCATCATCGTGAACTATTCCTGGCACTGGGCGTTCGGCGCGCTGGGCATCGTCGGGCTGCTGTGGGCCGCCCTGTGGCTGGTGCTCGGCCGCGAAGGCACGCTGGTCGACCCGCCGGTCGCCGCCGGCGCCGACGGCAGCGATCGCGTGCCCTACCGCCACCTCCTCACCTGCCCCAGCATCATCGCGGTCTGCTGCGCGGCCTTCGCCAGCTACTGGGGCCTGGCGCTGGGCCTCACCTGGTTCACGGCCTATCTGGTCGACGGGCTGGGCTACAGCCAGACGATGGGCGGCAACCTGTTCATCCTGCCCTGGATCTTCGGCATGCTGGTCGTGCTGGCCGGCGGCTGGTTCTCCCAGCGCCTCAAGACCAAGGGCGTCTCGAGCCGGGTCTGCCGCGGTGCGTTCGCCTCGGCCACGGTCGTGCTGGGCGGCTGCGTCCTGCCCTTCATCGCCCTCGTCTCCGAGCCCGGCATCAAGGTGGCGTTGCTCGTCGTCGGCAGCGCCATCGGCAGCTCGATCTTCGTCGTGACGCCGATGATCGTGAGCGAGCTCACGCCGCAATCACAGCGCGCCGCGCTGCTGGCCATCGCGACCTCGATCTACACCTCGGCCGGCGTCGCGGCGCCGTGGGCGATGGGCAAGGTCATCCAGGGCGCGACGAGCCGGCAGGCCGGCTACGAGCACGGGTTCGTCATCCTGGGCGGGCTGCTGATCGCCGGCGGCCTGATCGGCCTTCTGTTCATCCGCCCCGAGGCCGATCGCGAACGGCTGGCGGCCAGGACACGGCTCGCGCCCGCCTAACCTGTCGGCTGCGAATCGAGGAACGCCCTCAGCGCCTGCGAGCACTCCGCCGCATGCGAGAAGGGCAAGCCGTGGCGTGACCGGGCGTACACGTTCAGCCGCGCATCGGGCAGCTTCGCCAGCAGGTCCGCCATGATCGCGACGGGAATGAACGGGCTGCCGTCGGGATGCAGCAGCAGGGTCGGGCAGCCGATCTCGCCGAGCCGCGGCGTCAGGTCGGTGCCGACCAGCACGGCGAGTGCGTTCAGGATCGAGTCGCGCGACCACCTCTCCTGCTCCGCCGCGAACCACGCGCGACGCTCCGGCGACAGCGCGTCGTCGTGGAAGCGGTCGCGCATGAAGGCATCCGACCACGCTTTCGAACCACCCTCGTCGAGCTGGCGCCGCCATGCCTCGACGCGCTGGATCGACGCGCCGAGATGGGCGCCGTTGCTGACGGTCAGCGTCGCAATGCGGTCCGGCCGCGCCAGTACCGCGGCCAGCGCCACCGTGCCGCCGATCGACTCGCCCACGAGATGGAAGCGCGTCAGCCCTGCGGCGTCCGCCACGGCGAAAAGATCGTCGACCAGAAGGTCGAGCGACCATCTGAAGTCGGCCGCCGGAATGTTCGAGCGACCGTAGCCGCGCATGTCGAAGCTGACGAGGCGATAGGCATCCGAGAGCGCCGGATGCCAGCCCGCCCAGATACCGGCACTGGCGCCGATCCCGTGATGGAACAGGATCGGCAGTCGCTTGGATCGCCACGGCGCCGTCCGGTCGCCGACGTCGCAGTGCAGCGTCCCGTACGCCGTGGCGGCCTGGGGCATGGGTGTCGGGTCAGTCCGCCCGCATGCCGGCGACCTGGATCACTTCCTGCCACTTCTTGCGGTCGGCCATGATCGTGTCCTTGAGCTGCTGCGGCGAGCCGATGACGGTGTCCATGCCGTTCTCGACGAAGCGCTTCTGGACATCGGCCTTGGCGACCGCGCCGCGCAGCGCCTTGTTCCAGGTGTCGACCATGTCGGCCGGCAGTCCCTTCGGCCCGAAGATCGCGAACCAGTTCACGACCTCGTAGCCCGGCAGGAACGTCGACATCAGCGGCAGGTTGGGAAACAGCGGCGAGACGCGCGGCGAGCCGAAGGCGATCGGGATGAGGTTGCCGCCGGCGATCTGGCCGAGGAACTCCGGCATGTTGCCGAACATCATCTGGACGTTGCCGGCGACGATGTCCTGGATGGCCGGTGCGCCGCCGCGATAGGGCACGTGCACGATGTTGACGCCGGCCATCTTCTTGAAGAGCTCGCCGGCCAGATGCTGCGACGTGCCGTTGCCGGCTGACGCGTAGGTGAGCTTGCCCGGATTCGCCTTGGCATAGGCGATCATCTCGGGGACGGTCTTGAACGGCACCTGCTTGCCGTAGACCAGCATGTTGTAGACGCCGGCGATGTTGGCGATCGGCGTGAGATCGGTATCGACGTTGATCGGCAGTTTCTGCCCCGGCATGACGGGTGACACGCACATCGCGGCCATGGCGGCGAGGCCCACGGTCCGCCCGTCGGTCGGCGCCGTGGCCACGGTCTCGTTGGCGATGAAGCCGCTGGCGCCGCTCTTGGTCTCGACGATGACGTTCTGGCCGATCTCCGATTTCACGGCGTCGGCCAGGATGCGGCACAGCAGGTCGGCCGTGCCGCCCGGCGGGAAGCCGCACAGAATGCGGGCGTCGCCGGTGATCTTCTGGGCGTAGGCCGGAATCCCGGCCAGAGCGCCGAGCGCGGCGATCGAGCCTGCGCCCACGAATGTCCTTCTCTGCATTTGTTTGCCTCCCTTGATTGCCAAAAGCCTAGCATACTTCGCGCATGATCAAGCCCCTCCGCCGCGGCGTCGTCGCCGGACTTGCCGCCCTGCCGTTCGCCGCGGCGCGCGCGCAGACACTGGACTTCCCCGATCGGCCGCTGCGCTTCGTGGTGGGATTTCCGCCCGGCGGTCCAAACGACCTGCTCGCACGCCTGATCGCGCCGGGCATCGGCGAGCGTCTGGGCCGCGCCGTCGTGGTCGAGAACCGCGCCGGCGCCAACGGCGAGATCGCCGCGGCCTCGGTCGCCAAGGCGCCGGCCGACGGCAGCGTCTTCACCCTGGCGTCGAATGGCTCGACCACCGTGGCGGCAGCGCTGGGCCGCGCTCTGCCCTACGACGTGCGCAGCGACTTCGTCGCCGTGGCGCCGGTCGGCATCAATCCGATGCTGCTGGTCGTGCGCAACGGCCTGCCGGCAAACAACGTCGCAGAATTGCTGGCGCTCGCCCGCGCGCAGCCCGGCAAGCTGAACGGCGCCTCAGCCGGCGCGGGCGGCGCCACGCATCTGGCGCTCGAGCTCTTCAAGGCGATGGGCAAGGTCGACATCGTCCATGTGCCCTACAAGGGCGGCGGTCCTGCCATGGCCGACCTGATGGCCGGGCTGGTCGACCTCTATTTCGGCGGCCTGTCGACGGCACTGCCCCATGCCCGTGCCGGCAAGATGCGCGCGCTCGGCCAGACCGCGCTGGCGCGGTCCGCTGCAGCGCCCGACATCCCGACCGTCGCAGAATCCGGATTGCCCGGCTACGAGTGCGCGATCTCCTACGGCATCTTCCTTCCGGCCGCCGCGCCAGCCGGCCTCGTCGACCGGCTCAACCGTGCGGTCGATGCCACGATCCGCTCGCCCGAGGTCGCGCGCAAGTTCGCCGAGCTCGGCGCCGACCCGCAGTTCGGCACGCCTGCGGAGTTCAAGCTCTACGTGGCCGAGGACCTCGCAAAATGGGCCCGGCTCGCCAAGGAGGCCGGGCTCAAGATCGAGTGAACTACTTGATCGACGAGAAGGCGGTCGGCGTCAGCATCTGAACCGAGACGTTGTCGACGATGGCGCCGTCCTTCTCGGTCTCGGCGCGCTTGGACAGCCACTCCGGGTCGGCGGCGAAGGCGTTCCACTTCTTCTCGCGCTCAGCGAGCGACTCCCACTGCAGGAAGTAGGTCAGCTCCTGGTTCGACTCACCGATCAGCGTCGTGAAGAAGCCGGCCTGCTTGATGCCGTGCTTCTCCCAGATCTTCAGCGTGATGGTGGCGAAGCGGTTGAGCAGCGCCGGCAGACGGCCGGGCACGCAACGGTACACTCGCATCTCGTAGATCATCTCTGTCCCCTTCCTAGAACGTCCCGTCGAAACGCGGCACGAAGCCGCTTCCCTTGTGGTCGATGTGGCAGCTGAACGGCGCGCCGAAATGGCAGGGCATCAGCCGCGCACCGCTGCCTGCGCAATGCTCGATGGCTTCGCGCCGGCTCTTGCGCGCGCCGGCCGCGTCGGCGCAGGCGAAGCTGTTCCACTCGGGATGATAGACCTGCAGCGCGTGGTGAAGGATGTCGCCGCAGAACAGCGCCTTCTCGCCGCGCGATTCGTATTTGATGGCGATGGTCCCGGGTGTATGGCCGGGCGCGGGTTCGATCTTGAGGTTCTCGTCGAGCTGGGCGGCACCGTCGACCACCTGCATCAGCCCCGCCTCGGCGACCGGCAGCACCGAGTCGCGGAACGAGCCGGCATTGGCCGGACCGGTCTTGGGATCGCTGTCGATCTTCAGGTAGTGCTCGTAGTCGGCCTTGCTCCAGACGTACTTGGCATTCCGGAAGGTCGGCACCCATTTGCCGTTCTCGAGCCTGGTGTTCCAGCCGACATGGTCGACGTGGAGATGGGTGCACATGACCATGTCGATCTGGTCGGGCTCGACGCCGGCTGCCTTCAGCCGCTCGAGGTACTTCGTCTCCATGAGGTGCCACTTCGGCCGGTGCGGTCGCGGCTTGTGGTTGCCGACGCAGGTGTCGATCAGGATCGTCTTGCCGCCGACCCGGAGCAGCCAGCTATGGACGCTGAGCTTCAGGAAGGCCGTCGCCTCGTCGTAGTGGGCGGGCACCAGCCAGCTGCGGTGGCGGTCAACGACGGCAGGGTCCCAGTCTGGAAAGAAGGCCTTGGCGTCGAAGTTCGGCTCGTAGCTCTCCTCGATGCGCACAGCCGTGCCGGCGCCGAGCTTGATCTCGACCATCCCTGCCTCCCCTATTGGGCGGGGAGCTTAACGTCGGGAGACTGACCGGGGAAAGACGCCCGTTTCGC
Organism: Reyranella sp.; assembly: GCA_004296815.1. Classification (GTDB taxonomy): domain Bacteria; phylum Pseudomonadota; class Alphaproteobacteria; order Reyranellales; family Reyranellaceae; genus Reyranella. The sequence goes on from SCVT01000575.1 coordinate 9,106, forward strand.
GGGCGTAAAGAGGCTTAGAACGGCAAACGTGCGGCGTCGGCCCGCTCGACGTGCCAGTGTGTGAGGGCCGCGATCGCGGCGCCACCGAGCGGCGCGATGGCCGCCAGCGCGATGAAGTGCACGCCGATCGCCCACGGCTCCAGGAGGCCGGGAATGAAGTGACCGACGGTGACGGCGGCAACGAAGAAGAGGATCGCGACGCCGAGGCCACTCACCAGTCCGCCGAGCGAGACAAGAAGAGTGGACAGGGTGATCGAACGGCCGATCATATAGCTGAGCCCGAAGGCTGCGCAGGCGGCGACGACCGCGGTAGCTGTTTCCATCATTACGCACCCCTCCAATACGCTCTCGACTTGCGAGAAATCAGAGTCGACACTGCGTCTACACCCCTACTGTGAAACATCGAACCTCTGTCGAGAACCGACAAAAAACGCATGTCTGATTCTGCATTCGACTGGCTTTCCGCAGCGGAACTCTCAAATCTTTATTCGCGTCGTGAGGCATCTCCGGTTCAGGTTGTAGACGCGATGCTGGTACGTGCATCGAAACTGCAACCTCATCTCAACGCCTTCGTGCTCCTCGACGCCGAGGGGGCACGGGCTGCCGCGAAGGCCTCGGAGGCCCGCTGGCAAAGGAACGAACCGCTTTCCCCACTCGACGGCGTACCGAGCACCATCAAGGACACCACGAACGTCAAAGGCTGGCCGACACGTTACGGCTCGCATTCAACGGACGAGACGCCCGCCCAAGAGAACGCGCCGGTCGCCGACAGGTTGCAGAGCCATGGCATAATTCTCCTCGGAAAAAGCACGACTCCCGAGTACGGCTGGAAGGCCCTGACCGATTCACCTCTGCAGGGCACGACCCGCAGCCCCTGGAATCTCGGCCACTCGCCGGGCGGATCCTCCGGCGGCGCCTCCGCCCTCACGGCAGCCGGCGTCAATCCCTTGAACCACGGCAACGACGGCGGCGGCTCGATCCGCATCCCGGCGGCGCATACCGGCCTCGTGGGCCTCAAGCCGTCCTACGGCCGCATCCCGCAGTATCCCGCCGACGCGCCGTTCGCCGACGTGATCAGCCAGGGCGTGCTGTCGCGCACCGTGCTCGACACGGCGCTCGCGCTGAACGTGCTGGCCGGACAGGATCCGCGCGACTGGCGTTCGTTGCCGACGGACCCGCGCGACCACACGGTCGGTCTCGACGACGGCGTCCGTGGCTGGAAGATCGGCCTCAGCCTCGACTTCGGCCACGTGAAGGCCGATCCCGAAGTGCGCGAGCTCGTGGCCCAGGCGGCGAAGCGTTTCGAAGCACTCGGCGCCCATGTCGAAGATGTCGGGCCGATGATCGATCCGTTGCAGCAGCATTTCGAGGCACTGTGGATCGGCCAGTTCGGCGTGCGCCTGCGCAACATCCCGACGCAGCTCCACGGCAAGCTCGATCCGGGTTTCCGCGCCATCGCCGAGAAGGGCTTGGCGATCACCCTCCCCGACTACGCCAAGGCCTACGAGGCGAAGAGCCGGCTCGCGCGTGATCTCGCGCTCTGGCACCGGAAGTACGACCTGCTGCTGGCGCCGGTGACACCGACCGCCGGACCGCCGGTCGAGACGCTCTACAACTCGGAGGCGTTTCCGCGCTGGACCAAGGGTGCGCCCTACACGCTGCCCTGCAACCTGACCGGTCAGCCGGCCGCCTCGATGCCGGCCGGACTCACCAAGGCAGGCCTTCCGGTCGGCCTCCAGATCATCGGCGCACCGCGCGCCGACCATGTCGTGCTCCGGGCGATGCGCGCCTACGAGAGCGCGAGCGGCTGGACGTGGCCGCAGCCCCGCGTGCTCGAGACACTCAAGAAGCTCTAGGGGAAGAAGCTTTAGGGGAAGAAGCTTTAGGGTCCCGCGCTAGGCGGGACGGGAGATCTCGGTTCGCGCCGGACGCACGGCGCGAAGCGCGATGACGAGGACGCGGTAGCCCAGGAAGCCGGCGCACAGCGCGCTGGCGGCCGCGACATAGCCCGGCTCGACGAGCGCCTCGCCGAGCATCGCCGAGGCGAAGTCGATGGCCGCGACGATTGCCAGCACGGCGGCGACGACCAGGCCGTCGATGGTGGCCGGCAATGCCACGAGGCCCGACTCCTTGTTCGGCCGGACCGGCAGCATCCAGCCGCGGATGCGGCCGATCACCGAACCGACGACGAAGGCGACGAGCCACAGCACGTCGAACAGAATGTTGGCTTCGAAGACGCCGGCGAGAAGCATCAAGGTCGCGAGCAGGGCGAAGCCGCCCGGAAGGGCCAATCGACCGAGGCTCGTCATGCCGCCGCGCGACTGTGCCGCCATCGTCCACAGGCAGAGCGCCGCGAACAGGAGCGTCAGACCATTCGACAGGCTGAGGGTCGAAACCATTGCCATAGGAAACGACACCAGGCGGCGCGAGTAAAGCGCCGTGGTTGCACAGACAGTGTGGAGCGTTGCGGACTGCAGGCGCAATGCACAGGAATGTGACTTTGGACCGCCCCTCGCGGCAGGCAAGGATGGCGCGTCCGACAAGCAAAAACATAGGGAGAAACGAGATGCGTACCGGATTTGGATCGGCCGCCTTCGCGACTGCGGCGATCATCGTCGCGGGCCTGGCTTCAACGTCGTCGGCGCAGCAGCCGCCGCCGCAATTCCCCGACATGACGTTCTTCGTCACCAGCGTCGGCGG
>SCVT01000576.1 GCA_004296815.1 Reyranella sp.
ACCCTGTTGGCATAGGTCTCGGGGTTCGGCAGAGCGTAGCCCCAGGTGAACGAGTCACCCACGACAACGATGTCGACCTTGGCCGGGCTCTTCTGTCCTGGTCCGTCGACCCGGGCGCCGCGATCGTCGGTGTAGACGTCGAAGGCAAAGGCCTTGCGGTCCTTGATGGCGGGATAGATGCGCCTGTTATGCGAACTGGGATTGGCGATCGCGCCGATCTCGGGATCAAAGAGCACCAGGGGGTCGCCTTCCACCGACATGGCGATCCCCGGCACGGTCAGATAGGCGGCGATCCAGATCCCCAGGAGAAGGCCGATGACCGTCGACACCAGTGTCAGCGTTGCAGTCTTGAGTTTCTTGGCCTGGCTCACGATTCCCTGCTCGGCAGTCGACGCCATTAGACCATCATGCCGCGCGGCAAGGAAGACGCGTCGACTCGACGGCTTCGCGGGGAGCGCATAAACATCGCCAGCCGAATGATCCATCCATGACCCGCCTCTACCTCATCTCGCCCGAGCGCATCGAGCATCCGTCCATTTTCGCCGACGAGCTGCGCGCCGCCCTGAACGGCGGCGACGTCGCTGCCTTCCAGCTCCGGCTGAAGGACGTCGACGATGCCACGATCGCGCGGGTCGCCGACACGCTGCGGCCAGTCTGCCAGCAGCGCGACGTGGCCTTCATCATGAACGACCGTCCCGATCTCGCGGTGAAGCTCGATTGCGACGGCGTCCATGTCGGCCAGGACGACATGCCTTATGCCGAGGCACGCCGCATCGTCGGACCCGACCGCCAGGTCGGCGTTACCTGCAAGGCGTCGCGGCATCTTGCGATGGAGGCCGCCGAAGCCGGCGCCGACTACGTGGCCTTCGGCGCGTTCTTCCCGTCCGGCACCAAGGCCGTCACGACGCCCGCCGACGTCGAGATCCTCACCTGGTGGAGCGAGCTGATGGAAGTGCCGTGCGTGGCGATCGGCGGCATCACGGTCGACAATTGCACACCGGTGATCGCAGCCGGCGCCGACTTCCTCGCTGTGGCCGGCGGCGTCTGGAATTACAAGGACGGCCCCGAAGGCGCCGTCCGCGCCTTCAACGAGATATTCTCAGCGCACCTCTCAGCGCACGGGCAGCCATAGGACATCCTCGATGTGCTTGGCGCCGGTCGCCAGCATGACGAGGCGATCGAAGCCCAGCGCGATGCCGGCGCAATCCGGCAGGCCGTGCTCGAGTGCCGCCAGGAAATCTCCGTCGACCGGCCAGCGCAGGCCATAGAGCTCTTCCTTGAGATCCATGTCGGCCTGCAGCCGCTCCGCCTGGATCGCCGGATCGGTCAGCTCCCCGAAAGCATTCGCGAGCTCGACGCCGCAGACATAAAGCTCGAAGCGCTCGGCGACCCGCGGATCGCCGGGCTTGCCGCGCGCCAGCGCCGCCATGGAAATCGGATACTCGCAGAGGATCGTCGGCCGCCCCATGCCGAGCCTGGGTTCGATCTTGTCGAACATGATGCGGAAGAAGACATCGTCCCAACTGTCACCCGCGTGCATGGCGACACCCGACACCGCCGACAGTGCCTCAGCGTTGCCTACCGTCGCGAACAGATCGACACCGGCGTAGCGTGCGAAGGCCTCCCCGACCGTCAGCCTCTCGGGCTCGGCGCGCGGGTCGCAGACATGGCCGCCCCAGCGCAGCTCGTCGACGCCGGTGAGCGCCAGAAGTGCTGCACAGTCCTGCATGATCGTCTCGTAGCCGGTGCTGGCGCGATACCATTCCAGCATCGTGAACTCGGGATGATGCAGCGCCGAGCCCTCGGCGTTGCGGAACACGCGCGCGAACTGGAAGAGTTTCGGCACGCCGCCGGCCAGCAGCTTCTTCATCGCGAACTCGGGCGAGCTGTGCAGCCAGCGCTCGCGTTCCTCGCCGTCGGGCAGCTCCCAGTCGGTGACGAAGCCCGTGAGATGCACCTCGGCGCCGGGCGCCACCTGCAGGATCGGCGTCTCGACCTCGACGAAGCCCTCGGTCGCGAACCACTGGCGCATCGCCGCCTGGAGGCGCGCGCGCGCCTGCAGGTTGGGCAGCCGTCGTGCGAGCTTGTCGGGACGCCACTCGGTCATGCCCGACCATCGCATGCGGAAAGCGCGGCGTGTAGGGTGCCGGCATGACTCCCAAGCAGATCGACGCCTACTGCGCCAAGCTGCCGGCCGCGAAGCGCAGCGTGCAGTGGGAAGGCGTCATCGTCTTCAAGGTCGGCGGCAAGATGTTCGCCATCATCGCGCCCGACGAGAAGGGCCGCCCGCGCGACCTCTGGTTCAAGTCGGCGCCCGAGCATTTCGATGCGCTCAGCCGCTCCAAGGGATTTCGCCCGGCGCCTTACCTGGCCCGTGCGAAATGGGTGGCGCTGGAGGACCCCAAGGTCCTCACCGCCGCCGAGACCCGCGCCTACCTCAAGCGCGCTCATGCGGTCATCGCCGCGGCACTGCCCAGGAAGAAGCGGGCCGAGCTCGGCCTCTGAGGCGCCATTTGCGGCTGGTTGCGGCCCCCGGCTGCCTTTGATAGAAGGCCGCGCCGGCCTCGCCCCGCCCCTGCGGGCGAGGCCGAATTCCATTTTCTCGACCCCGCAGCGAGCCCCGGTAAACCCATGAAAGTCCCCGTCAATTCGATCCGCGCCGGCAACGTCATCGACTACAACGGCAAGCTCTGGGTGGCCTCCAAGGTGCAGCACATCAGCCCCGGCAAGGGCGGCGCGTTCGTGGCCATCGAGGCCAAGGCGCTGCGCGAGGGCAACAAGCTCCAGGAGCGCTTCCGCTCGGGCGAGATGATCGAGCAGGCGCACATCGAGGAGCGCGACTGCACCTACCTGTTCAAGGACGAGAACGGCTTCACGTTCATGGACAAGGAGAATTTCGAGCAACTCGTGGTCAACGGCGACGTTCTCGATCCCGACCAGTCGCGCTGGCTGCAGGACGGCATGGAAGTGCAGGTCTCGCTCCACGAGGGCACACCGGTTGGCTGCACCCTGCCGAAGAGCGTCATCCTCCCCGTCATCGAGGCCGATGCCGTCGTGAAGGGTCAGACCGCCTCCTCGTCCTACAAGCCGGCCATCGTCGAAGGCGGCATCCGCGTGATGGTCCCACCGCACATCGCCGTCGGCACGCGGCTCGTGATCAACACCGAGGATGGCGCCTACATGGAACGCGCCAAGGATTAGGCGCAGACAGTGTCCCTTCCGACCCGTCGTCCTCCCCGAGAGCAACCCGTCGCACGTGTCGGCCGCGCCCCGCTGAGCGAAGGCCGCGAGCGCTCCGGCCCGGCCGAGCGCAAGTCGCTGGCGGTCCGGTCCGCCACCATCACGGTGATGATCCGCGCCGCCTTCGCCGCCGCGAAGACCCTGAAGCGCGACTTCGGCGAGGTCGAGCAGCTGCAGATCTCGGAGAAGGGTCCGGGCGATTTCGTGAGCCGCGCCGACATCATGGCCGAGCGCACGCTACGCAAGGAGCTCGAGCGCACGCGGCCGGACTACGGCTTCCTCGGCGAGGAAGGCGGCGAAACCAAGGGCGACGGCCGCAACCGCTGGATCGCCGACCCGCTCGACGGCACCACGAACTTCCTCCACGGCGTGCCGCACTTCGCGATCTCGCTTGCGCTTGAGCGCGAGGGCGAGGTCATCGCCGGCGTGATCTACCAGCCGATCTCCGACGAGCTGTTCTGGGCCGAGAAGGGCAACGGCGCCTACATCGACACGCCGAACGCGCGCTCGCGCCGCCTGCGCGTCTCGGGCCGCAAGGAGCCGGCGCGCGCGCTGGTCGGCACCGGCATCCCGCATATCGGCAAGGGCGACCACGCCTCCTACTTCGCCAAGCTCGCGGCCGTGACCGAACGCACTGCAGGCGTGCGCCGCTGGGGCGCTGCCGCGCTCGACCTCGCCTTCGTGGCGGCCGGCCGCTACGACGCCTTCTTCGAGTTCGGCCTCGCACCGTGGGACGTCGCGGCGGGCGTGCTGATGGTCAAGGAAGCCGGCGGCGTCATCTGCGACATCCAGGGCCAGCCCTACGAGCTCGGCGGCAAGTCGCTGCTCGCCAGCAACTTCGGTCTCAAGGACCCGATGATCGAGATCCTGTCGAAGGCCTAGCGGCCTTTCAGGATCTCGCGCACCAGCCTCGCCACCGTGCGCGCCGCGAGCGTCGCCGGGCGTTGCGTCCCCACCGCCAGCCACGTCGCCTGCTCGAGCGAGGGCTTCACAATACGCGATGCGGCGAATCCGGGCCCCGCCATCTCACGCTCGACAAAGGGCCGCGGGAACACGGTGCAGAGCCCGCAGCGCAGGACCGCCTCGCGCAGGATCGCCGACGAGCTTCCTTCCAGCACGAAGTTCAGCGCCACGTCGTGGCGCGCCGCGACCTCGCTCATCACCGTCGTCAGCCCGTTCGGCCGCACCGGTCCGCACAGCGCCACACCGTCGAGCGACCGGAACGGCACGTCCCGGCGCTTGAGAGCAGGATGGCCCTTCGGACCCACCAGCATCATGTCGCAACGCGAGACCTGCTCGGCGCCGCGCACCGCGCCGCGGCGATAGCGGTTGAAGACCGCGACCTCGACGCGGCCGGTGGCGATCCACGCCTCGATCTGCCCGCTATAGGCTTCGTGGACGCGCAACCTGAGGCGCGGATAGTCGGCCAGCACCCGCGCCGTCAGCACGCTCACCAGCGGCTGCGCCCAGCCCGGGACGATGCCGAGATCGACACTGCCCACCGGGCTGGCGCCCTCGCCCCGCGCCTCGGCGGCGAGCTGGTCGGCCTCGGCCAGCAACGCCCGCGCGCGCGGCAGCAGGGCCTCGCCGAACTCGGTGGGCTTGACCCCACGGCCGGTGCGGTGGAACAGCCGCCCGCCCAGCTCCTGCTCGAGCGCCGAGACCTGCCGGCTCAGCACCGACTGCGCGACGCCCTGCGCCGCCGCCGCGCGGCTGAACCCGCCGCCCTCGGCCACGCTGCAGAATGCCCGCACGCCCTTCAGATCCATCGCCGCTCCCATCCGAAATCGGCAAAGCCAGTCTAGCTCCCGTGACGTGGCGGCATAGCGCCGCTCGCCCGATTTCATCCGCAGGAGGACGCGGCGGCCGGTTGAGCCGAGTCTGCCCATTGGCTATGTTCAATCGGCAAATCCCTTTGAAAGGCAATCGCTTATGCCCTCGTCTTCGGTCGTCGCGCGCAGCTTCGCCCTCGTTGTCCTGGGCTTCGGCGCCGCGTCTTCCGTCGCGTTCGGCCAGAACGTGACCGCCTTCAATCCCTACTCCGGCGTCGGCCTGCCGGGTGGCCCGACGCCGCAATACGGCCCGCAGGCCGCCTACCCCATCGCCGACACGGTCGGCCCCGGTCCGACGGCCGGCCCCGCCTTCAATCCGTGGAACGCGGGCGGGCAGTCGCCCGTCGGCGCATCGATCGGCGTGCCGCTGCCTGCGCAGGTCTATGCCGGCCCGGCCATGGGCGGCCCGGCGATCGTCAGCGGACGCGAATATGTTCCGCCAGCCTTCAACGACAGCCGCGGCTCCTACCTGCCGCCCCCGCCGCCCGGCCCGATCGAGAGCCGCATCGTGGCGATCCCCGAAGTGGGCGTCGGACGCGGCGCACCGCGCGATCTCCATTCGGCCGCGCCCACCTACACGGCCCCGCCGGCTCCCGCGCCCGTCGCGGCGCCGGTCGTGGTCGCACCGCCGACGCCTGCCCCGACGCCGGCGCCTGTCCCCGTCGCACGCCCTGCCGCGCCGCCCGTCGCTGCGCCTGCGCCCGCTCCGGCCGCAGCGCCACCGCCGGCCCCGCCGCGTCCGGTGGCTGCCGCAACACCTGCACCGGCTCCGGTTGCCACACCTGCCCCGCCACCCGCCCCTGCGCGTCCGGTGGCGGCACCGGCGCCGTCCGGTGGCGCCGTGGCGGCGTCCGTCGCCTTCAGCAGCCAGTCGGCCGAACTGTCGGATGCCGCGAAGGCGGACCTCGACCGCGTCGCCAAGAACATCTCCGACCGCAGCTTGCGCCAGGTCGAGTTGCGCGCCCATACCGGCAGCAACGATCCGGAGAGCCGCAAGGTCTCGCTCGCCCGCGCGCTGATCGTGCGCTCCTACCTGATCGACAAGGGCGTGAAGTCGCGCATCGAGATCGGCGCCTTCGCCGGCGACGGCGGCGATCGCGTCGACATCCTGGTGCCCAACTCGTGACCGGCCACGGGTCACGGCCCCGCACGCGGTACGTGATCGCATGAGCAATCCGCTTCCGTACCTCGTCCGCATGCTGCTGTTCCTGGCGGCGGTCGCGGGCATCGCCTACCTGCTGCACGAAGATCTGCTGCGCGTGTTCCTCAACACGCCGATCCTGAACAGCGTCATCGTGGGCGTGCTTGTCGTCGGCATCTTCTTCGTCATGCGCCAGGTCATCGCGCTGTGGCCGGAAGTTCGCTGGCTGCGCCGCTTCCAGCAGCGCGAGCCCGGCGCGCCGCCGCTCGACACCTATTCGATCGACCTGCTGGCGCCGATGGCCACGATGCTGGGCGAGCGCCAGGACAGCTTCCGCCTGTCGCCGACCGCGTCGCGCGCGCTGCTCGACGGCATCGCCATGCGCCTCGACGAGCGACGCGAGCTCAGCCGCTACATGATCGGCCTGCTGATCTTCCTCGGCCTGCTCGGCACCTTCTGGGGCCTGCTCGAGACGATCGGCGCCGTCGCCGACGCGATCGGCAGCCTGCAGGTTTCCGGCGGCGACGCGGTGCAGATGTTCGCCAAGCTGAAGCAAGGCATCGAAGGCCCGCTCAAGGGCATGGCGACGGCCTTCGGCGCCTCGCTGTTCGGCCTCTCGGGGTCGCTGGTCCTGGGCTTCCTCGAGCTGCAGGCCAGCCAGGCACAGGGCCGCTTCCACATCGAGCTCGAGGAATGGCTGGCGGGCGCCACGCGCCTCTCGAGCAGCCCGATGCAGGGCGAGGGCGAGGCCGGTGTGTCCGTCTACGTCGAGGCCCTGCTGGAGCGCACGGCCGACGGGCTCGACGAGCTGACGCGCATCATGCGCCGCAGCGAGGACAACCGTGAAGCCGCCGCGATCGCCAACGCCACGCTGGTCGAGCGGCTGGCGGCGTTGGCCGAAAGCATGCGCTCGCAGCAGACCCTGCTCGCGAGGCTGGCGGAGCATTCCATCGAGCTGCGCGGCACCGTGACCCGCCTCTCCGAGCGCGGGCCCGATCCCGACAGCGAGGCGCTGGCCGCGCACCAGCGCAACATCGAAGCGAGCCTCGCGCGCCTGGTCGAGGAAAGCGCACGTAACCGGACGGCGCTGGCCGACGAACTGCGCGGCGAGTTCCGGCTGCTCGCCCGCACCATTGCGGCGAGCCGTGGCGGCACGCCGCCGCCGCAGGCCTAGCGCACATGGCGGCCGCCTCGTCCCGCCGTCGCTCCGGAGGCGCGGACTACACCTGGCCGGGCTACGTCGATGCTCTCACGACCCTGCTGATGGTGCTGATCTTCCTGCTGTCGCTGTTCAGCGTCGCGCAGTTCACCCTGTCGGACGCCCTCTCCAACCGCGACAGCGCCATCGACAGCCTCGGCCGGCAGATCGGCGACCTCGCGAGCCAGCTCTCGGTCGAGAAGAAGGCGACGCAGAGCCTGCAGCAGGACCTCGAGAAGCTCACCCTGCAGCTTCGGCAGAACCAGGCCGAGCGCGAGCGGCTGAACACCGACCTCGCTGCCCAGCGCCGCAGCGCCGATGCCCTCAAGATCGAGCGCGACCAGCTCACCGAGCGCCTGACTTCGATGCTGTCGGAGCGCGACCGGCTCGCCGCCTCACTGCAGACCCAGGAGAGGGCGGCAGCCGCCAAAGCCGAGGACCTGCAGAAGGAGATCGAGCGCCAGCGGCTCGAACTCACCCGCCTCGCAGCCTCCCTGGCCGCCGCCAACGACGAGAAGGGCAAGCTGTTCGGCGACCTCACCGAGGAGCAGAAGCTGTCGGCCGAGCAGAAGGCTGCCGTAGTACGCATGACCGCCGAGCTGGCCGGCCTCAAGGACGAGCTCGCCCGCCTCAACGCCGCGCTCGAAGCGGCCGACGCGAAAGCCAAGGACCAGCAGGTCCAGATCGTCGATCTCGGCCAGAAGCTCAATCGCGCGCTCGCCAGCAAGGTCGAGGAACTGGCGCGCTACCGCTCGGAGTTCTTCGGCAAGCTGCGCGAGGCGCTGCGCGGCCAGCGCGACGTGCAGATCGTGGGCGACCGCTTCGTCTTCCAATCGGAGGTGCTCTTCCCCTCCGGCTCCGCGCAGCTCCAGCCGGGCGGCGAGAAGCAGCTCGCCGACGTCGCCTCGCGGCTGATCGAGATCGGCCAGACCATTCCCCGGGACATCAACTGGGTGCTGCAGGTCGACGGCCATACCGACGACAAGCCGATCCGCAACGCGGTCTTCCCCTCGAACTGGGAGCTCTCGACAGCGCGCGCCATCGCCGTGGTGAAGTTCCTCCACAGCCAGGGCATCCCCAACAGCCGGCTGGTGGCGGCGGGCTACGCCGAGTTCCAGCCGCTGTCGGCCATCGACACGGCGCGCAACCGCCGCATCGAGCTCAAGCTCACCAACCGCTAGTTACAATAGCCCCAGCCGCTTCAGCTCGGCTGCCATCTCCGGCGGCATGTCCGCCGTGTCGCCGCGCGACAGGTCGGGCGGCGCGCTCTCAGGATCGAGGTAGCGCCAGCCCTGGAAGGCCTTGCAGGCGCGTGGCGCGGTCCGGACGAGGGTGCGCTTGACCTTGATCCGGCAGTATTTCCTGCCGTCCTCCTTGTCGATGTCCTCCTCGAAGCCGACCAGCTCCTGCCGGCAGCGGATGACGCCGCGGACCACCCAGTAGAGCGAGCCGCCGCCGCCGAGCAGCTCCTCGGTCCGCCGCGGCGTGTTGCGGGTATAGACCCAGTGCGGCGAGCGCGGCGACTGGCGGCGCTGCTTGCGCCGCGCGGCCTGTAGTTTCTTCATGTGCGAAAGATCGTCGACGCCGACCGCGAGCTTGATGATATGCAACGCCATGCCTCGCGCTTAGTACGTCGGCGGGCACAAGCTCAAGCGTCGCCTATCCACAGCGTGACCTTCCCGCCACAGCCTGCGAGAATTCGCGCGCAAACTCCAGACTCCACAGTGTTTGCACAATCGGCGGATTATCGTCCGTTTGCTTTTTCGCGGGGGTTCTCATGAATCGGTCGACGCTGGCTGCCCTGGTCGTAGCCCTGATGCTGGGCTCCGGCATTGCGGGTTACCTTGTGGGGAGGCCGGGCGATTCAGTCGACAAGCCCCAGCCGCCGCGCGTCGCATCGACGACTGCCCCCGCGGCGCCCACAACGCCGGCGCCCGCCACGCCTCCGGCCTCGACCTCCGCGGCCCCGACGCCGATCGCCCAGCCCCCGGCGCTGCCCAGCGATCCCTTCGCCTACCGCCGCGTCGGCATCGACAGCAGCCGCACCGAGGCCGAGGCTTGCCTCGCCTTCAACAAGCCGCTGGCGACCGGCGACGTGAAGTTCGGCGACTTCATCAAGCTCGAGCCGGACGCGCGGGTCGCCCTGCGCACCGACGACAACCGGCTGTGCATCGCGGGCCTCGCCTACGGACAGGACTACAAGGTGACCTTGCGCCAGGGCCTGCCCGGCCGCGACGGCGAGAAGCTCGCCGCCGACCAGGACGTGACCGTGGCGCTGGGCGCCCGCCCCGCCGTTGTCACCCTGCCGGGCAAGGGCTTCATCCTGCCGCGCGGTAGCGCCGCCGGCCTGCCGGTCACGACCATCAACGTCTCGAAGGTCGGCATCTCGGTCTATCGCGTGAACGAGCGCGGCATCGATCGCTTCGCCTCCGACCGCTACTCCTATTACGACATGGCCTTCCCCGGCTCCGAGCCGGTCACCGAGTCGTGGTCGCTCAGGAACTGGCTGAACGGCAGCAACGGTACCGAGCAGTGGACCGGCACGATGGACGTGCGCAGCGTGCCCAACCAGGCCGTCGTCACGGCCTTCCCGATTCGCGAGACGATCAAGGACTGGAAGCCCGGTGCCTACTTCGTCGTCATCTGGAACGCCGCCAAGCCGCCGTCACGCGACGCCTACGACGAGGACGATTCGGGCAGCGCCACCGGCATGTGGGTGGTCGACACCGACATCGGCCTCACGAGCTTCACCGGCGAGGACGGGCTCAACGTCTTCGCCCGCTCGCTGCAGACCGCCCAGCCGCTGGCGGGCATCGAGGTCGTGCTGCTGTCGCGCGGCAACGAACCGATCGGCAAGGTCGTCACAGCCGCCGACGGACGCGCCTCGTTCGCCGCGGGCCTGCTGAAAGGCAAGGGCGCTGCGGAAGCGGTCGCTCTCATGGCGATGGCCGGCGACCGGCAGGAATTCTCCCGCCTCGAGCTCACCAAGGCCGCGTTCGACCTGTCCGATCGCGGCGTCGACGGCCGCGCGCAGCCCGGCCCGGTCGATGCGTTCCTCTACACCGAGCGCGGCGTCTACCGGCCGGGCGAGACGGTGCAGCTCATGGCGCTGGTGCGCGACGACGGTGCCAATGCGCTCGCCAACATGCCCGTGACCTTCATCGTGAAGCGTCCCGACGGCAGCGAGTTCACGCGCTACACCCACGCGCTGCAGGCGTCGGGCGCACTGCACCAGACGATCGACCTGCCGAAATCGTCGCGGCGCGGACGCTGGTCCGCGGCGGCCTATATCGATCCCAAGGGTGCGCCCGTCGGCCGTGTGGAGTTCTCGGTCGAGGACTTCGTGCCGGAGAAGCTCAAGGTCGAGATCGCGTCGGAGAAGCCGATCCTGCGGCCCGGCACGCTCAATGCCTTCACCGTCCAGGCCGACTTCCTCTACGGCGCGCCGGCGGCCGACCTCGCTGTGGAAGGCGATCTGCGCATCACGGTCGACGACAGCCCCTTTCCGGCTTTCGCCAAGTACCGGTTCGGTCCGGAGGAGCAGCGCGAGAAGTTCGAGCCGCCGTTCATCGAGCTCAAGGGGCCCGACACCGACCAGACGGGCAAGGCACGCCTCGAATGGCCCGGCGACCAGGTCAAGGACACCGCCGTGCCGTTGCGCGGCACCGTCCAGGTCCGCGTCTTCGAGCCGGGCGGCGGCCGCGCCACCAGGAACGACAAGGTCCTGCCGGTGCGCAGCCGCGACACCTACATCGGCATCAGCCCGACCTTCGAAGGGCGCTATTCGCGCGAGGGCATCGACACCGAGTTCGACATCGTCGCCGTGAACGACAGCGGCCAGCAGGTCGCGCGGCCGTCGGTCGAGTACCGGATCGAGCGCATCACCACGGCCTACCAGTGGTATCAGGTCGACGGCCGCTGGCGCTGGCAGTCGCAGTCGAACACGCGGCTGGTCACCAGCGACCGGCTGGTTCTCAAGGCCGACGGGCCGACGCGCGTTTCCCAGCGCCTGAGCTGGGGCCGGCACAAGCTGATCGTCGTGGACCGGGAGAAGAACACCTCGACCGACATCACCTTCTATGTCGGCTGGTATGGCGGCACAGGCGCGGAAGAGACGCCCGACACGCTCAAGGTCGCGAGCGACAAGCCGAACTACGCGCCGGGCGAGAACGCTCGCCTGCGCATCGAGGCGCCGTTCGCGGGCGAGGCGCTGATTGCCATCGCCACCGACCGGATCGTCGACACACGACCGGTGCAGGTCCCGGCCGGCGGCACCACGGTCGAGATCCCGGTGAAGGCCGAATGGGGCGCCGGCGCCTATGCGCTCGTGACCGCGTGGCGACCGCTCGCCGCGCCGGCCGAGCGCACGCCCACCCGCGCCATCGGCGCGGTCTGGCTCGGCCTCAATCCGGCGTTGCGTACGCTCGCGGTCCAGATCGGCACGCCTGAGAAGATCACGCCGCGGCAGAAGATCGAGGTTCCGGTCAAGGTCTCCAACCTGGCTGGCGGCGAGGCGTTCGTCACGCTGGCCGCGGTCGACGAGGGCATCCTTCAGCTCACGCGCTACCGCACGCCGAAGCCCGCCGACTACTATTTCGGCAAACGCGCCCTGGGCGTCGCCATGCGCGACGACTACGGCCGCCTGCTCGACACACGGGCAGACGATCTCGGCCGCATCCGGACCGGCGGCGATGCCGGCGACATCGGCGGGCTCGACGTCGTGCCGACGCGCACGGTCGCGCTGTTCAGCGGCCCGGTGAAGCTCGAC
>SCVT01000577.1 GCA_004296815.1 Reyranella sp.
CCCTGATGCCGACGTGGTGATTGCGGGCGACGTCTGTTACGAGCGCGAGATGTCGGTGCGGGCGCTGGCCTGGTTGCGCGGCCATGCCGCCAAGGGGCGGTTGGTCCTGCTGGGCGACCCCGGCCGCAACTACTTCAGCGCGCAGGGCCTCGAGGAACTCGCCCGCTATGAGATCCCGACCTCGCTGCAGCTCGAAAATCGCGGGATGCGCGAAACCGTCGTATGGCGGGTGTTGCCTGTCGATTGAGCAATGCGCAACAATACCTTCTCTGTTCTTTCACAGAGCATTCGGGCTAGATGGTCGTAATGCCCCCTAAAGCACCAAAATCAACGATAAAGCCCTCCGACTTCGCGTCCCTGTACGAGGGCTTCAACGCGCCGGTCTCGCGGTTCGACTGCGGACGGAAGTGCGCGCCCCTCAACGGCGGCGAGCCGGTCTGCTGCTCGACCGAGAACGCCGTGCCAGTGGTGCACAAGGTCGAGTTCGACCTGCTGAAGACCCGCACCGACCTGTGGTCCAAGTTCAAGCCCTACGACTATGCGACCAAGCAGATCGTCGAGGAGCTGACGCCCGACTGCATGGCGATCCACTGCAAGGGCGCGCGGCACTGCGAGCGCGACAACCGCACGATCGCCTGCCGCGGCTTCCCCTTCTATCCCTACATCACGCGTGAGCGGCAGTTCGTCGGCGTCGGCACCTACTGGGTGTTCGAGGATCGCTGCTGGATGATGTCGAATCTCGAGATCGTCGACGCCAAGTTCGTGAAGGAATTCATCGCGACCTACGAGGCGCTGTTCATCAAGGACCACAGCGAGTTCACGACCTACGTCGACTTCTCCGCCTCGGCGCGCCGCGTCTACTCGCGCTGGAAGCGCGAGATCCCGCTGCTCGGCCGCAACGGCGAGCTGCTGATCGTGACGCCCTCGACCGGCGAGATCCGGCCGGGCCGCAAGAAGGACTTCCCCAAGGTCGCCCCCTTCAGCTCCGAGAAGGAGTATCGTGAGGCGGTGAAGGAAGCCGGCGGCGAGGTTCCCAAGGAAGGACTGCGCGCCGCCTGAGCAGGGGTGCCGTGTCGTTCCTCAACCGTCGTCGCATCGCCTGGGCGCTGCTGCTGCTGTCGCCCGCGATGTTCTCCGTCAACATGCTGATGGCGCGCTACGCGACCTTCGTGCCGCCCAACGCGCTGGCGCTCGGCCGCTGGTTCCTGGTCGCCGCCCTCCTCCTGCCCTTCGTCTGGTCCCGCCTCGTCCGCCACCGCCATGCGCTGGCGCGCGAATGGCCTGATCTCCTGATGCTGGGTGCGCTCGGCATGTGGATCTGCGGCGCCTGGGTCTATATCGGCGGCCGCACCACGCCGGCGCTCAACATCGGCCTGATCTACGCCGCCTCGCCGATCCTGGTCGTGCTGCTGGGCCGCCTGCTCTACCGCGAGAAGCTGACGACGGCCCGGATCGCGGGCATCGCCCTCTGTCTCGCAGGCGTTGCGGCCGTGTTCGCCAAGGGACGGGTTGGCAATCTTCTCTCGGTGCACTTCACCGAAGGCGACCTCTGGATCGCCGCGGCGTCGGCCTGCTGGGGTCTCTACTCCGTGCTGCTGAAGCACCGGCCGAGCGCGCTCGATCCGCTGACGCGGCTCTGCGCGATCTCCTTCGCGGGCTCGCTGGTGCTGCTGCCCTTCGCGATCGGCGAGGCGGCACTGTGGGCCGGCCCCGACTTCGGCGACTGGAAGACCTGGACCGTATGGATCGTGCTCGCGATCATCCCCGGCGTCGGCGCCTACGGCGCGTTCGGCTACTGCGTGCGCGAGCTCGGCCCCTCTGTCACCAGTGTCTCGATGTATCTCGGCCCGCTCTATGTCGGCCTGCTGGCCTGGGCGACGCTTGGCGAGGAGCCGCACTGGTACCATCTTGTGGGGACCGCGCTGGTGCTGCCCGGCCTGTTCCTCGCCACGCGCGCCCCTGCGAAAGGAGCCTGACATGTTGCGTTCAGTCCTCGCCCTTCTCGTCCTGCTGGTCGCCCTGCCCGCCGCAGCGGAGGAGGAGATCGGCTCGGTCGGCTATCGCTTCAAGTGGCTGGGGCCCAACGACAAGATCGTCGTCGAGGCGTTCGACGATCCCGACATCCCGGGCATCACCTGCTACATCTCCCGCGCCCGCACCGGCGGCATCAAGGGCGCCTTCGGCCTCGCGGAGGACCCACCCTACGCCTCGATCTCCTGCCACCAGGTCGGCCCGATCGACGCGACCAGGGCCGAGAAGGTCAAGAGCCCGCACGAGGTCTTCAGCGAGCGCGCCTCGCTGATCTTCAAGACCACGCAGGTCGTGCGTTTCTACGATCCGAAACGCCGTGCGCTTGTCTATCTGACCTATACGGATCGCGTGATAGAAGGCAGTCCGCAGAACTCGATCACCGTCGTTCCCCTCGGAGTCCGCTGATGTCCCGTCCTCAGCCCAACTGGCGTTCCCTGATGTTCGTGCCGGTGCTGGCCGAGCGCTTCGTCGCCAAGGCGCATACGCGCGGCGCCGACGCGATCATCCTCGACCTCGAGGACTCGATCATCCCGGCCAACAAGGCGGCCGCGCGCGAGGCGATCGCGGCGGCCGTGCCGAGGGTCTCGCAGGCCGGCGCCGACGTCGTGGTGCGCATCAACCGGCCGCTCGAGCTCGTCGTGCCCGATATCGCGGCCTCCGTGATGCCGGGCGTCTCGGCACTGATGCTGCCCAAGGTCATGGGCCCCGAGCATGTCCGCCTGCTGGCCGAGCTGGTCACCGCCCGCGAGGCCGAGCTCGGCATGGAGATCGGCCACACCCGCTTCCTCGTCCTGATCGAGGAGCCGGCGGCGCTGCCGCACCTCTTCGCCATCGCCCGGGAGCCGCGCATGGCCGGCA
>SCVT01000578.1 GCA_004296815.1 Reyranella sp.
AGCGGGACATGTCCGGGGCGCCGTGGCGTATTTGAAAGAGTCCGCTTTTGCCGGACATGCCGGCGGCGTCAGTGACGGAGTCGCAGGCTGCTGAGGATGAGGGCGGTGACGGCGAAGCCGGCGGCGAGCCACAGCGCGGCGAGTGACGCGGCGGCAGCACCCCCGCCGGAGAAGTCGAACAGGCCGAACACCAGCGCCACCATCGCGGCGCCCATCGTCTGACCGAGCGTGCGGGCGGAGGCGATGATGCCGCCGGCGCTGCCGCTCCGGTCACGCGGCACGGCGTTCATCATCAGGCGGTTGTTGGGCGCGGCGAAGATGCCGAAGCCCATGCCGCAGAGCACGAGGCGCCACACGATGTTGGCGGCCGACGGATCGGCCGGCAGCAGTGCCAGCAGGATCAGGCCGCTCGCCATGCAGGAGAGGCCGATCGTGCCGAGCAGGCCAGCATGGTGGCGGTCGGCGAGGCGGCCGGCGATCGGCGCGGTGCCGGCCAGCGCCAGCGGCCAGGCGGTCAGCAGCAGGCCGGTCGCGGCGGCGTCGCGGCCCAGCACGGTGTGGAAGAAGAAGGGGAGGCTCACGAACGCCAGACCCTGCGCGGTGAAGGTGCAGGTCGAGGCCGAGATCGAGAGCGAGAAGATCGGCCGCGTGAACATGTCGACCGGCATCATCGGGTGGGCGAGCCGGCGCTGGCGGCGGACGAAGAGCGTGCCGAACAGCGCGGCGGCGGTCAGCTCGGCCGCGATCACCGGCAGCGCGTGGCCGTGGCCCGCGCCGTCGATGCCGAAGATCAGCAGGCCGAAGGTGGCGCCCGACAGCGCCGCCGACGGCCAGTCGAACGGCCGCTGCTCGTGCGTGGTGATGGGCAGGAAGCGGCCCGAAAGGAGGAAGGCGAGAAGCCCGAGCGGGATGTAGACCGCGAACAGGATCGGCCAGCTCGTGATGGCGAGCAGCGCGGCGCCGAGGCTGGGGCCGGCGGCGAGCGAGGTGGCGACGACGGTGGTGTTGAAGCCGAGCCCGCGGCCGAGCGCGGCGCGCGGGTAGATGGCGCGGACCAGCGCCGGCTGGATCGCCATGATGGCGGCGCCTCCGAGGCCCTGCAGCGTGCGCGCCGCGATCAGCCAGGAGAGCGAGGGGGCGAAGACGCAGCCGATCGAGGCCACGGAGAAGACGACGAGGCCCCAGCGATAGACGGTGCGGTAGCCCACGATGTCGCCCAGCGCGGCCACCGGCAGCAGCATGACCATCAGCGCGATCTGGTAGGCGTTGACGATCCAGATCGAGCTCTCGGCCGTGATCGCGAGATCGGCCGCGATGTAGGGCAGCGCGAGGTTGGTCATCGAGTTGGAGAGCACCGCCATCGCCAGCCCGATGGTGATGGTCGCCACGGCGGCGAGCCGCCGCGGCCCGGCCGGCATGCCGTCGGCGGGCGGGAAGGCTTGGTGGTGTTCGGCCATCGTCTACTGCTGAACCGTCAGCTCGTCGCCGCCGATCGTCGTGCGCTGCATGAAGCGCTTGTACTTGACGGTGTCGTAGTAGGTCGCGCGATGGAGGACGGCGCGGTTGTCCCACACGATCACGTCGCCCTCGCGCCAGGCGTGGGAGAGCATGAACTCCGGCTGCTCGGCGCGCTGCGACAGCTCCCAGAGGATCGCCTTCGATATCGGCTCGGGCCAGTCGAGGATGCGGCCGGCATGGGCGCCGATATAGAGAGCGCGGCGGCCGTTGATCGGGTTGTCGCGGAACATGCGCTGCTTCACCGGCGGCAGTTCCGACAGCGCCTTGGCGCTCAGGATCCCCTTCTGCACCTTGTCGCGCGAATGGGAGAGGGCGTGCTCGGCGACCAGCGGATGGATCGTCGCCTGCAGCGCCGGCGGCAGCGCGTCCCAGGCGGCGCGCATGTTGAGGAACTCGGTGTTGCCGCCCTCGGGCGGGCAGATGCGGGCGGTGAGGATCGAGCAGAGCGAGGGGATGCGCTTGAAGGAGGAGTCGGAGTGCCAGAAGTAGTTGGCCTTCTGGTAGATCATGCGCATGTCGTCGGGCGGGATCGGCTCGCCCGTCATGATGTCGAGGTTCGACTGGCGCTGGAACTTGGTGCCGGCCGCCGGGTTGGCGCTGAGCGTGGTCTCGAGCGGGCCGAAGTTCTCGCTGAACTCGATCTGCTTGTCGTCGTCCATCGCCTGGTCGCGGAACAGGAGCACGGAGTGCTCCTCGAAGGCGGCGCGGATCGGCCCGAACTCGCGCGCCGAGAGCGGGCGCGTGATGTCGATGCCCGAGATCTCCGCGCCGAACAGCGGATGGAGCTTGCGGACTTTGAGAGGAGGTGTGTTGCGCATCAGTCGATGATCGCCTGGTAGGTCAGCACGCGCAGCTCGCGGCGGATCGGATAGGTCGAGGAGGGCATGAGCTGGGTCAGCAGCACCACGGCCATGTCTTCCTTGGGATCGATCCAGAAGGCGGTCGAGGCGGCGCCGCCCCAGGCATACTCGCCCGGCGTGCCGGCGATGAAGGCCTTGGCGGGATCGATCATGACCGAGAAGCCCAGCCCGAAGCCGATGCCGGTGTAGGTCGACTCCGAGAAGCGCGGCGTGCCCATGTCGGCCATGTCGCCCTTGAGGTGGTTCATGGTCATCAGCTCGACCGTCTTGCGGCCGAGCAGGCGCACGCCGTCGAGCTCGCCCTTGTTGAGCATGAACTTGGCGAAGCGGAGGTAGTCGGAGGCCGTGGAGACGAGGCCGCCGCCGCCGGAGTTGACCTTGCGCGGCGCGAGGTAGCGGCTCTTGCCCGGATCGTCGATCAGGTCGAGCTTGCCGCCGGGGCCGGCGCTGTAGTTCGCGGCGAAGCGGTCGTGCTTGGCGGCCGGCACGTGGAAGTCGGTGTCGACCATGCCGAGCGGATCGATGACCTTCTCCTTGAGGTACTTCTCGAAGGGCTGGCCGGAGATCACCTCGACGAGGTAGCCCAGCACGTCGGTCGAGACCGAGTAGTTCCACGCCTTGCCCGGCTGGGCGATCAGCGGCAGCTGCGCGAGGCGCTCGACGATCTGCTTGAGGCTGGTGTCGGCGGTCTGGAAGTCGACGCCGCCTTCCTTGGCGCGATAGGCCGCGTCGACCGGGTTGCTCTCCATGAAGCCGTAGGTGAGGCCCGACGTGTGGGTGAGCAGGTCGCGGAAGTTGATCTCGCGCTCGGCCGGCATCGTCTCGATCTTGCCGCGGCTGCCGCCGGTCATGACCCGCGGGTTGGCGAAGGCGGGGATGAACTTCGAGATCGGATCGTCGAGCTGAAAGCGGCCTTCCTCGTAGAGCATCATGATCGCCACGGAGGTGAGCGGCTTGGTCATGGAGTAGATGCGGAAGATCGTGTCGGGGCGCATCGGCTTGTTGCGCGCGACGTCCGACTTTCCGTAGACCTCGGCGAAGGCGAGCTGGCCCTTGCGCATGACGCAGGTCACCATGCCGGCGAGCTTCCCGCTGTCGACCCAGCCGTGCATCCACGTGCGCACGCGGTCGAGCCGCGCTGCGGAAAGCCCGACCTGTTCGGGAGTAACGAGCGGCAGCGTGTCCATGGCGATCCTCCTATAAGCCTCGCTAGACTAGCCCAGGACGGCCGGTTTCAGACACGCAAAAGACGGGAGGGAGCAATGGCGAGATTGTGCGAGGGACGGGTGGCGATCGTGACCGGCGGCGCGCGCGGCGTGGGCCGCGAGCATTGCCTGATGCTGGCCGAGCACGGCGCCAAGGTGGTGGTGAACGACCTGGGCGGCGACCGCGCCGGCAAGGGCAACGACGTGGGCCCCGCCCAGCAGGTGGTGAACGAGATCAAGGCCATGGGCGGCGAGGCGGTGGCCAACGGCGACGACGTCTCCGACTGGAACGGCGCCAAGCGCATGATCGACCAGGCGGTCCAAGCCTTCGGCAAGCTCGACGCGATCGTGCTGAACGCGGGCATCCTGCGCGACCGCATGCTGGTCAACATGAGCGAGGACGAGTGGGACGCCGTGGTGAAGGTCCACCTCAAGGGCACCTTCGCGCCGGCCCGCCACGCCGCGGCCTACTGGCGCGACCAGGCCAAGCTCAAGGGCGGCCCGGTCGATGCCCGCATCATCACGACGACGTCGGTCTCGGGCATCTACGGCAATATCGGCCAGACCAACTACGGAGCGGCCAAGGCCGGCATCGCCTCGTTCACCGTCATCGCCGCGCGCGAGCTCGGCCGCTACGGCATCACGGTCAACTCGATCTCGCCCTCGGCCTTCACGCGCATGACCGAGGACCTGCGCGAGTACACCGAGGAGGACAAGAAGCGCCGCGACCCGAAGTGGATCGCGCCGGTCGCGACCTGGCTGGTGAGCGAGGACAGCCGCGAGGTGACGGGCCGCGTCTTCCAGGCCGGCAACGGCATCTTCGCGGTCGCCGAGGGCTGGCACAAAGGACCCGAGGTCGAGCAGATCATGGATCCGCGCCAGGCCGGCAAGGTGCTGGGCGAGCTCGCCAAGAAAGCGCGCAAGAACGCCGGCATGAACGGCCTCGATCTCGACTAACGATCGCACAGGGAAGGAACGACACATGACCAAGATCAATCGCCGCACGGCGATGGCGGCGACCGCCGCTGCCGCGCTGATGCCCGCCGGTGCCCGCGCGCAGGGCGCCTGGCCCGCCAAGTCGATCCGCTGGGTGGTGCCCTACACGGCGGGCGGCCTCACCGATTCGGTGACGCGGCTCACGCTCGAGAAGATGAACGTCGGCCAGACCTTCGTGGTCGACAACAAGCCCGGCGCCAACTCGCTGATCGGCGCGGAGATCGTCGCGAACGCACCGCCCGACGGTTACACTTTCCTGACGGTGATCGCCGCCCACGCCGCCAACAAGACGCTCTACGACGGCAAACTGAAGTTCGATCCCGTCACCAGCTTCGCGCCGGTGTCGCTGGTCGGCATCGCGCCGATCATGATCCTGGTCAGCAACGACATGCCGGTGAAGAGCGTCGGCGAGCTGATCGACTACGCCAAGAAGAACCCGGGCAAGATCTCGTTCGGCTCCTCGGGCGTGGGCGCTGCGGCGCATCTCACCAGCGAGCTCATCATGCAGGTGACCGGCACCAAGATGGTGCACGTGCCCTACAAGGGTACGGCGCCGGCTCTGGCCGACCTGATGTCGGGCAACATCCAGATGCTGCTCGACGTGCCGATCGGCACGATGAGCCAGGTGCGGGCGGGCAAGGTCCGCGCGCTCGCCATGATGTCCAAGGCGCGCGTGCCCGGCGCCGACGACGTCCCGACCATCGTCGAGTCGGGCGGCCCGCTGATCGAGTCGTCGAGCTGGGTGATGTTCCTGGCGCCGGCCGGCACGCCCAAGGACATCGTCGACAAGATGGGCAATGCCGTCGCCACGGCGATGAAGGACGAGAGCTTGCGCAAGCGCCTGGCCGAGCAGGCCGTCATCCCGGTCGGCGCGACGCCGGCCGAGACCGCCAAGTTCCTGACCGACGAGGTCGAGAAGTGGCGGAAGGTGATCACCACCGCGGGCGTGAAGGTCGAGTCCTGACCTAGCCTGGCCGCGAAAGACGACGGCGCCGGTCGACCCGGCGCCGTCTTCGTTTCGTCAGTTCGCTGCGAAGCAGTAGAGCAGGCCCGCACCGCCGGTCGCGACCAGCGAGGCCGCGTCGCAGGCGCGCGACGGGTGCGAGGTGTTCCACGACTTGGACGCCTCGTCGTCGCGCAGCCCCATGCGGTCGGCGTGGCCCACCATGGCGTTGCCTTCGCCGCTCTTGGTCCAGTTGCCGCAGGTCATGTCCTTGTCCGGCGGGAAGGCCGTGCCGTCGGCCTGCGTGCCGGTCAGCACGTCGTGCTGGTTGGTCGTGTAGAGCCGGCTCGGCACCAGGCGCCCGGTCTCGGCGACGATCGTTTCGGCGGCGATCTTGTTGTTGGGCGAGTGCAAGATCGGAAGAGC
>SCVT01000579.1 GCA_004296815.1 Reyranella sp.
ACACCGCCGCTCTCGCCCTGGATGGCGCGACCCGAGCGCCGGTGGGACGACATGACGACCCTCGCCACGATCGCGAGCCTCGCCGGCAGCATCGCCAACCTTCGCCTGATGCAGCCAGACGGCCTGACGCCCGACAACTCCGACTACCTGGCGCGCCAGCGGACGCGCGTCGGGCGCTGCCTCGACTGGCTGGAGGAGCGCGTGACCGACGAGGGCTTCGCCCCAGGCTGGTTCTCGATCATGGACATCTCTTTCGTCTGCCCGATCGCCTTCTGCGAGATCCGCGAGGTCACGCCGTGGCGCGGCCGGCCGAAGCTCGAAGCGCTGTTCGATCGCAGCCGGTCGCGGCCCTCGCTGCTGGCCACGCCGCTCAGCCCCATGCCGTTGCCGGCGCGCTACCGCATCGAGCGCACGCCGATCGCCTGAAGCGACCGTCGCGGGCTAGGTCTCGATCTTGATGCCGTTGTCCTTGACCACCTTGGTCCAGCGCTCGGTCTCGAACTTCAGCTTTTCCTGGTAGGCCTCGGGCGTCGAGCCGGTGGTGAAGTAGCCGAGGTCGGCGAACTTCTTCTCGACCTCGGGATCCTTGACGATCTGGCGGACCATCGCGTTCAGCCGGTCGACGATCGGGCGCGGCACGCCGGCCGGCGCCACGACGCCGAAGAACACCGCGCTCACCATGTCGGGCATGCCGAGCTCGACCACGGTGGGCACGTCGGGGCACACCGGCGACCGCTTCTCGGACGACACGACGAGACCCGTCATCCTTCCCTGCGCGACATGTACGCCCGCCGGCATGACGACATCGATGACGATCGGGACATGTCCGCCCATCACGTCGCGCAACGCATCGGCCGCATTCTTGTAGGCGACGTTCTCGATATTGAGCTTGTTGCGGGCGCGGAACAGCTCGGCCCAGAGATGCGGCTGGTTGCCGAGGCCGGAGGTGGCGTAGCGCACCTTCTGCGGCTGCTTGGCGGACCAATCGACGAAGCTCTTGTAGTCCTTGACCGGCAGATCCTTGTTGATCGCGATGAAGTCGGGAATGTCGGCCAGCGTCGAGATCGGCTGGAAGTCCTTCAGGGGATCGTAGGGCTGCTTCAGGCCGAGCGCCGCATTGGTCGCCAGCGTCGTCGTGCCCAGCAGCAGCGTGTTGCCGTCGGGCTTCGACTTCGCGACAAGCTCCATGCCGATGATGGTGTTGCCGCCGCCCTTGTTCTCGACGATGACCTGCTGACCGACCAATGGCGCCATCTTCTCGGCGAGCAGGCGGCCCGCCGTGTCGGTGGCGCCGCCCGGGCCGTAGGGAACGACGATCTTGATCGGCTGGTTGGGCCAGGTCTGCGCCCGCACCGCCGAAGCGGCCACGATCGTGAAGCCCGCCGTACCGACGAGCACGCTGCGTCTCTTCATCATGATTTCCTCCCACCCTGTCTTTGACGGGAGGATCGCAAACCGCCGCCGGCCGCGCAACGCGGGCGGCGGGCCTATTCGGCCGGCTTCATCGGCGGCACGGGGACGGCGTGCACGTCCTTTTCGCTCGGCAGCAGCGAGAGCGCCAGGAACGAGCTGAAGGCCACGCCCGCCAACACCATCAGCAGCACGGGGAAGCCCGCGTCCTTCACCGCGGGGCCGATCAGGGCCACGACGAAGGAGCTTACGCCGAAGCCGATCGCCAGCCGCACGCCGGTGACGCGGCTGCGCATGCGGTCGTCGATGTACTTCACGATCATGGCGTCGGTGAACGGGATGGCGCCGAACACCAGCAGCATGAAGCCGATGGCCGTCGCGAACAGCGTCCAACCCTCGACCTGCGAGGCGAGCAGGAACAGCGGCACCTGCAGCAGCACGATCGGCAGGTAGATGTTCTTGAGCGGATAGCGGTCGATCATCTTGCCGACCACGAGCTGCGCCAGCGACGCCAGCGAGAAGATGACGAACAGCATCGTCGCCAACATCACCGGATCCTCCGCGATGCTCTTGGCGCGGATGCTGAGCAGCTCGCCGTTACCGTTGGTCGTGAAGTTGAAGACGATGCTGCCGGTGACGGCGGTGAAGGTCATGATGGCGAAGACGCGCGCCATGACCGCCGGCGGCAGGTCGTTCATCTTGGCGGCGCGCTTGGCCGGCGCCATCTCCTCGCGCGGCACCAGCATCACGAAGGCGACGGCGCAGATCAGGCAGATGAGGCCCGGCAGGATGAAGGCGGCCTGCCAGCCGAAGCGCTGGGCGATGTAGACCGACGCGCCCGCCGCGATGGCGATGCCCATGTTGCCGGCGAGACCGTTGACGCCGATCGTGAAGCCCGGGTTCTTGGCCTTCTGCACCAGCATCGGGATGCCGACCGGGTGATAGATCGAGGCGAAGGCGCCCATCAGGGTCAGCGCCGCGCCGATCTGCCACTTGTTGGTGCAGAGCGCGATGATCAGCGCCGAGACGCCCATGCCCACGAAGAAGATGACCATCATCACCCAGCGGCCCCACAGGTCGCCGAGCCGGCCGCTCACGATCGAGCCCGCGCCGAACATGAAGAGTGCGCCGTAGTTGAAGGGCGTGAGCTCGGTCCACTCGACGCCCCAGACCCCGGCGATGACGCCCCAGGAATAGGCGAAGACCACCAGGATCCAGTGGTCCATGGCGTGGCCGATGTTGAGCAGGATTGAGGTGGGACTGCCGTGACTCATCTTGTTGGTTCTCCTCCGGTACCTTGAAGAGTAGGCGTGGCCGCCCTGTCTGTCTTGCGCTACCTTGCCAACTAATGTCGCGAAAACGCCAAGCCGCCCTGCACCCGCCGCAGCGCTCCACCGACCCCGCCGACTACCAGAAGGTGCCGCGCGCGGTCGCGGCCATGCCCAAGGATTTCGCCGCGGGCTTCGCGATCGCTCCGCACCGCCACGGCCGCGCCCAGCTGATCTACGCCACCGCGGGCACCATGCGCGTCTCGACCGAGCGGGCGGTCTGGGTGGTGCCGCCGCAGCGCGCCCTGTGGATGCCGTCGGGCGTGCGCCATTCCATCGTGATGTCGGGCGACGTCACCATGCGCACGCTCTATCTCCGGCGCGATGCCGCGGCCGGCATGCCCGAGGTCTGCCGCGTGCTGCCCGTCTCGCCTCTCCTGCGCGAGCTGATCGTGCGCGCGACCGAGCTGCCGATGCACTACGACGAGCGAGGGGCTGCCGGCCACGTCGTGGCGCTGATCCTCGACGAGCTGCACCGCGAGCAGTCCCTGCCGCTGCATCTGCCGATGCCCAGGGACAAGCGGCTCCATCGTCTCTGCGCGGCGCTGCTCGACGATCCGGGCGATGCGCGCACGCTCGAGCAGTGGGCGGCCTCGGCCAATGCAAGCCCGCGCACCTTGGCGCGTCTGTTCCTCGCCGAGACCGGCCTCACCTTCGGCGCCTGGCGCCAGCAGGCGCGCGTTCTCGAGGCGATGGGCCGTTTGGGCGGTGGTCAAGCGGTGACCGCGGTCGCGCTCGACCTCGGCTACGACAGCGTCAGCGCCTTCAGCGCCATGTTCCGCCGCGCCTCGGGCGTGTCGCCCAGCGCCTATCGAAGACCCTCCGGCGATTGAGGGATTTCGCGTGGCCCTGCAAAAGGTTAGCCACGAACAGACCTTGACCTCGGACGGTAATAATCCCCCAATGCGGCCCCCTTTTGGGGTAATCTAAATCGTCATTTACATAAGATTGGCTGCTCCGCCGCCGCTTGGAGTTCCTGTTGAAGCCGACCGACATCGCCAATCCCGACTACTTCCATAAGGTCGTAGATTGCCAATGGGCGTGCCCCGCCCATACGCCCGTCCCCGAGTACATCCGACTGATCGCACACGGACGGTACTCCGACGCCTACATGATCAACTGGAAGTCGAATGTCTTCCCGGGGATCCTGGGCCGGACCTGCGACCGTCCCTGCGAGCCGGCCTGCCGCCGCTCCCGCGTCGAGGACGAGACGCTGGTGAAGGGCAAGAAGGAGCCCGTCGCCATCTGCCGCCTCAAGCGCGTCGCCGCCGATTACAAGGACGACGACATCGGCACCAAGATGCCGAAGGCGCCGGCGAAGAACGGCAAGCGCATCGCCTGCGTGGGCGGCGGTCCCGCCTCCCTCACCGTGGCGCGCGACCTCGCGGTGCTGGGCTACGAGATCATCATCTACGACCAGGATCCCAAGCTCGGCGGCTTCATCCGCACGCAGATCCCGCACTTCCGTCTTCCGGAGTCGGTGATCGACGAGGAAGTGGGCTTCATCACCGGCATCGGCAACATCGAGTTCAAGCAGCAGAAGATCGACTCGATGAAGCAGGTGCTGGCCGAGGGCTACGACGCGGTGTTCGTGGGCTCCGGTGCGCCGCGCGGCCGCGACCTCGACGTGCCCGGCCGCCAGGAGGCCGCCGCCAACATCCATATCGGCCTCGACTGGCTCTCCTCCGTCTCGTTCGGCCACACCACCAAGGTCGGCAAGAAGGTGATCGTGCTGGGCGGCGGCAACACCGCGATGGATTGCTGCCGCACCGCGCGTCGCCTGGGCGGCGAGGACGTGAAG
Source organism: Reyranella sp. (assembly GCA_004296815.1). Lineage (GTDB taxonomy): Bacteria > Pseudomonadota > Alphaproteobacteria > Reyranellales > Reyranellaceae > Reyranella. The sequence continues at coordinate 4,540 of SCVT01000579.1, forward strand.
GTGATCGTCCGCTCCGGCTTCGACGAGATGAAGGCGTCTCCCTGGGAGAAGGAAGACGCGATGGGCGAGGACATCCCCATCCTCAACATGCTGGTGCCGAAGGAAGTCCGGCACGACAACGGCAAGATCAAGGGCATCGTGTTCGAGGAAGTCGTCGCCAAGTACGACGACAAGGGCCGCCGCAGCCTCGTGCCGTCGGGCAAGCCCGACCAGTTCCACGAGTGCGACGACGTGCTGGTCGCGATCGGCCAGGAGAACGCCTTTCCGTGGATCGAGAAGGACGCCGGCATCGAGTTCGACAAGTGGGGCCTGCCGCAGCTCGGCGAGACCACGCTGCAGAGCACCAACAAGAAGGTGTTCTTCGGCGGCGACGCGGCCTTCGGCCCGAAGAACATCATCTGGGCGGCCGCGCACGGCCACGATGCCGCGATCTCGATCCACAAGTTCCTGACCGGTGACAACGTCGAGGAGCGCCCCGCTCCGGGCGTCAACATCGTCAGCCAGAAGATGGGCATCCACGAGTGGAGCTACGACAACGCTCCGACCATCGACCACCGCTTCAAGGTCCCGCACCGCAAGAAGGAAGAGGCGCTGAAGGACATCATGGCGGAGGTCGAGCTGGGCTTCGATCCGGCGCTGGCCTTCAAGGAGGCGCAGCGCTGCCTGAACTGCGACGTGCAGACCGTCTTCACCGGCCAGCTCTGCATCGAGTGCGACGCCTGCGTCGACATCTGCCCGATGGACTGCATCACCTTCGCCGAGAACGGCGAGGAGAAGGACCTGCGCACGCGCCTCATGGCGCCGGCGATGAACCCGACGCAGGACCTCTACATCGGCAACGACCTCAAGACGCAGCGCGTCATGGTCAAGGACGAGGATGTCTGCCTGCACTGCGGTCTGTGCGCCGAGCGCTGCCCGACCGGCGCGTGGGACATGCGCAAGTACTACATGGAAATGACACACGCGGAGCACGCATGCCGCAAGCAATAGCCGCCGTTAACGACTTCGTCGTCAAGTTCGCGAACGTCAACGGCTCGGGTTCGGCATCGGCCAACGAGCTCTTCGCCCGCTCGATCCTGCGCATGGGCGTGCCGGTCAGCCCGCGCAACATCTTTCCGTCGAACATCCAGGGCCTGCCGACCTGGTACGAGGTCCGCGTCACCGAGAAGGGCTATCTCGGCCGTCGTGGCGGCGTCGACCTGATGGTCGCGATGAACCCGCAGACCTGGGCCGAGGACGTGAAGGAGATCACGCCGGGCGGCTACCTGTTCTACGATTCGACCAAGCCGATGCCGTCGTCGATGTTCCGCGAGGACATCAACGTGATCGGCGTGCCGCTGACCGCCATCACCAACGCCACCTACTCCGACGCCCGCCAGCGCCAGCTCTTCAAGAACATCATCTATGTCGGCGCGCTCTCGGTGCTGCTCGACATCGACGAGACCAAGATCCAGGCCCTGTTCGCCGAGCAGTTCAGGGGCAAGGAGAAGCTGATCGACTCCAACGTCAAGGCGATGAATCTCGGCCGCGACTGGGTCAAGCAGCACATCGATCCCGACCTGGTGAAGCTCAAGGTCCGCAAGGCCGACAATGTCGGCGACCGCATCTTCATGGAAGGCAACAGCGCCGCAGCACTCGGTGCCGTCTACGGCGGCGCCACGGTCTGCGCCTGGTATCCGATCACGCCCTCCTCCTCGCTCGCCGAGGCCTTCCAGGCCCATTGCAAGAAGCTCCGGCACGACAAGGAGACCGGCAAGGCCAAGTACGCCATCGTCCAGGCCGAGGACGAGCTCGCCTCGATCGGCATGGTGATCGGCGCCGCCTGGAACGGCGCGCGCTCCTTCACCGCCACCTCGGGCCCCGGCATCTCGCTGATGACCGAGTTCATCGGTCTCGCCTTCTTCGCCGAGGTCCCGGCGGTGATCGTGAACGTGCAGCGTGGCGGCCCCTCGACCGGCATGCCGACGCGCACGCAGCAGTCCGACCTGCTCAGCTGCGCCTACGCCTCCAACGGCGACACCAAGCACGTGATGCTGTTCCCCGAGGATCCGCGCGAGTGCTTCGACTTCACCGCCGACGCGCTCGACCTCGCCGACCGACTGCAGACGCCGGTCTTCGTCATGACCGACCTCGACATCGGCATGAACCACCGCCTCTGCAAGCCGTTCGAGTGGGACGACAAGCGCGCCCTCGATCGCGGCAAGGTCATGACGGCGGCCGACCTCGAGGCCGGCAAGACCTTCGGCCGCTACCTCGACGTCGACGGCGACGGCATCCCCTTCCGCACCTATCCGGGCACGCACCCGACCAAGGGCTCCTATTTCACCCGCGGCACCACCAAGGACGAGTTCGCGCGCTACTCCGAAGAAGGCCCGGTCTACGTCCGCAACATGGAGCGGCTGCACAAGAAGTGGGACACGGCCAAGAAGATCGGGCCGCAGCCGCTGCGCTACTCCTCGCCCAAGCCGACGCGCTTCGGCGTGATCTACTTCGGCTCCACGAGTCCCGCGATGACCGAGGCGCTCGACCATCTCGAGGCCGACGGCAACCACGTCAACGCGCTGCGCGTCCGGTCCTTCCCCTTCGCGCAGTCCGTCGAGGACTTCATCCACGAGCACGACCGCGTGTTCGTGGTCGAGCAGAACCGCGACGGCCAGCTCCGCACCATGCTGATGAGCGAGTACACGCTCGACGCCCGCAAGCTCGTCCCCGTGCTCCACTACGACGGCACGCCGATCACGGCGCGCTTCATCGCCGCCGACATCGCCAAGAAGCTCGGCCAGTTCAAGGTTGTCTCGTTCGACAAGGCTGCGTCATGACCTACATCGCCAAGCCCCGGCTCCATCACCCGTCGCTGGTCAAGAACAAGGCCGGCTACACCCGCCGCGACTACGAGGGCGCGGTCTCGACGCTCTGCGCCGGCTGCGGCCACGACTCGATCAGCGCCGCCATCATCCAGGCCTGCTACGAGCTCGACATCCTGCCCCATCAAGTGGCCAAGCTCTCGGGCATCGGCTGCTCGTCCAAGGCGCCGACCTATTTCGTGGGCGCCAGCCATGGCTTCAACACGGTCCACGGCCGCATGCCGTCGGTGATGACCGGCGCCAACCTCGCCAACAAGGACCTGATCTACATGGGCGTGTCGGGCGACGGCGATTCCGCCTCGATCGGCCTCGGCCAGTTCGCCCACATCATGCGGCGCGGCGTGAACATGACCTACATCGTCATGAACAACGGCGTGTACGGCCTGACCAAGGGCCAGTTCTCGGCGACCGCCGACAAGGGCTCGATCAGCAAGAAGGGCGTCGCCAACCCCGACTCCTCGATCGACATGGTCTCGCTCGCCATCCTGATGGGCGCCACCTTCGTCGGCCGCTCCTTCTCGGGCGACAAGCACCAGCTCGTGCCGCTCATCAAGGCGGCGATGGCGCACAAGGGCGCCGCGTTCCTCGACGTCGTCAGCCCCTGCGTGGCCTTCAACAACCACGCCGGCTCGACCAAGAGCTACGAATACGTGCGCGAGCACAACGAGGCGCTGAACCGGCTCGACTTCATCGAGAGCCGCGAGGAGATCACCGTCGACTACGATCAGGGCACGATGACGACCGTGCAGCAGCACGACGGCTCGCTGCTCCGCCTGCGCAAGCTCGGCGAGGAGTACGACCCCTCCGACAAGGTGGCGGCCGTGAAGCGCGTGCAGGAAGGCCTGCATGCCGGCGAGGTCGTGACCGGGCTCCTCTACGTCG
>SCVT01000580.1 GCA_004296815.1 Reyranella sp.
CGTCACCCACGATCAGGTAGAGGCGATGACGCTGGGTGACCGCGTGGTGGTGATGAAGGACGGGCTGGTCCAGCAGGTCGGCGAGCCACTGGAGCTCTACAACACCCCGGCCAATCTTTTCGTTGCGGGCTTCATCGGTTCACCGGCCATGAACTTCGCCAACGTGACTTTGGTGGACAATGGCGGCAAGCCCGTCGCCGAGGCCGAGGGGCTTCGCATCGGGCTGCCGGGGGAACTGGCGACACGGGCCCGCGCCAAGACCGGCCGCAAGGCGACACTCGGCATCCGGCCGGAAGACATCCACATCGCGACCGCAGCGGATGCGCCGGAATATTGCTTCGAGGCTTCCGTCGAGGTGGTCGAGCAGCTTGGTTCCGAGATCCTGCTCGACACGCGTGTCGGCCCCGCCTTGATGGTGGCGAGCGTCGAACCGACGCTTCGTGTCCGCGCCCACGACAAGCTCAAGCTGGCGCTGAAGCCCGAGCGGGTCCACATGTTCGACGCCGAGACCGAAGCGGCGATCTAGCGCCCTATTTCGGGCCGGACCAGCCTTCGAGCACGTCCCACTTGGATTTGCGCTGTTCTTCGCGCGGCTTCTTGAAGTCGTGGCCGAACGGCGCGGTGTCGAAGGAGCCGTAGGTCGGGTTGGCGATCATCAGCCACTGCTTGCCCCAGTAGGGCATGTCGGCTTCGTAGGCCTTGATGCGGTCGGCCTCGCTGCCGCGGTAGCGGTCGTCGAAGTCGCCGAAATTATCGCCGATGTTCAGCAGCACACGATAGTCCTTGGTCACCACGGCGCGGCGCGAGCTCTTGGCGCTGCCCCAGCCCGGCTGCTCGTTCTGCATCAGGAAGGTGTCGACGTTGCCGCCCATCGGGAAGCCGAGCTTCTGCATGTTCTCGCGCGTGTCCTTCTCCGTCACCGCGTCGCGGTTGGTGATGTAGAAGATCTTTACGCCTTTGGAGTCGGCGTATTTCACGAACTCGACTGCACCCGGGATCGCCGTCGAGATCTGCGCGGCGCAGAACTCGTTCCATGTCTTGGTGCTGAAGCTCTGGTTGTTCTTCAGCATCCAGACCTGGTAGCGCGAATTGTCGATCAGGGTCTCGTCGACATCGAGGATCACCGCCGGCGGCAGGTTCTGGAAGTCGCCCTTCTGCTCGCCGGGCGCCGCCGTCCAGCTCTTGTCGGCCAGGGCCTCGTCGAGGCGGATACGCGCCAGGGTGAACACCGTGAGCGCGTTGGCCTTGTACTCGATGGCGCGCTGCGTCCACAGCGTCGCCAGTAGCATGTCGCTCGCCGGCACGGCGTCCTGTGCCCGCGCCGGCGTGCCGGAGAAGGCCGCCAGGACGGCGGTGAGAACCAGGGCTTTCCGTGCGATCATGGCGTCATCCCCCTCAGCAGCCGCTGCTTGGTCGCCTCGTCGGCAAACGAGGCCTCGATCGTCGTGCGCGCGATGGCACGCAGCTCCTTCTCTCCCAGCCCGGCCAGGTCGTATTCCATGCCGAGCGTCGTATGGAAGAACGGCGGATCATCGGAGTTCAGGGTGACGCGGACGCCGGCGTCGATCAACCGATGGAGAGGATGCGAGGCACGATCGGGATAGAGGCCGAGTGCGACGTTGCTGCCCGGGCAAACCTCCAGGACGACGCCGCGGCGCGCCAGCTCCGCCATCAGGGCGGGATCGTCGGCCGAGCGTACGCCGTGGCCTATGCGCGTCACGGGCAGGTCGCGGATCGCTGCCCACACGCTCTCCGGCCCCACCACCTCGCCCGCATGCACGGTGCAGCCGTAGCCATGCTCGTGCGCCATCCGGTAGGCCGGCGCGAAGTCCCTAGGCGCGAACTTGGCCTCGTCGCCGCCCATGCCGAAGCCCACGACGTAGGGATGCGGCGTGGCGACCATCGTCTCGACCATGGCCAGCGCCCGCTCAGGCCCGAGATGGCGGATGCAGATGACGATGATGCGGCCCACGATGCCGTGCTCGCGCTGGGCGCGGTCGATGCCGTCGGCCAGCGCCGCCAGCCAGTCGGTGTAGGAGATGCCGAGTGCGGCCGGCCGCTCAGGCGAACAGAACATCTCGACATAGACCGCGCCCTCTCGCGCCGCTCCGACGAGATAGGAGTAGATGACGTCGCCGAAGTCGCGCGCCGTCTTCAGTGCGGTGCAGACGCGGTCGTAGGCGTCGAGGAAGCTCCAGAAGTCCGTCCAGGCGTAGGTGCCTCGACTGTCGAACAGGTTGGCCGGAAGCTCGATCCCGTTGCGCAGCGCGAGTTCGCGCGCCAGCACCGGCGGGATGGACCCTTCGAGATGGCAGTGGATTTCAGCCTTGGGAATCACTCAGAAGCCTCGTAGCGGCAGGTCGGGACGTTGCAGCCAGTTGTCGGTCGCATACTCCGCACGTCCGTCGATCAGGTGCAAGGAGTAGGCATGCCGGGGCCGCGGCGAGCGGTTGGGGGTGCTGGCGTGCGGCAGCAGGCCGTGCAGGACGATCAGGGTGCCGCGCCGGGCTTCCAGGGCCACTGGCTCGGCCTCGGGCCACGGCGCCGGGTCGAGGGTGCGCGTCACCAGCTCCTCGCCCTCGTAGCCGAACCACTGCCGCAACGGTCCGCGATGCGCGCCGGGGAGGGCCATCAGGCAGCCATTGTCACGGTCGGCATCGTCGAGCGCGATCCAGAAGCCGGTGACGCTCGGCGGATCGGTCCTGAGGTAGGTCGCGTCCTGGTGCCAGTCGACCTCGGCACCGACATGGGCATGCTTGAAGAGGTACATCGACTGCAGCAGCAGCGGCTCGACGAGCCCGAGCCGGCGCGCCAGATCGCCGAACCGGCGATGGCGCGAGAAGCGCTCGAACACCGGATCGAGATCGTGCAGGGCATGTCCGATCTTGTTCAGCCGGTCCGGCGCCCCCTCCTCCACGAAGAAGCGCACCGCACCGCCCGACTCGCGGAAATAGAGATCGCGCGCATGGCGCTGGTCGCGCGTCGAGAAGGCGGTGTGCGCGGGACCGGGCACGAAACCGGCCACAAGCTCGGCCGCCCGCATCTGCAGGGCATCGCACTCTGACGGCGGCACGAACCCCTCGAGCACGAGGAAGCCGTCCCGCGCGTAGGCCGCGAGATCGGCCGAAGTCACGCCAGCCGCTCCATGATCACCGGCTTCGGTGGCAGCGCGGCGTCCGCGATACGGATCGCCCGCCGCACCAGGTCGATCGCCTCGTCGGCGGCAGCGTCGCTCGCGGCATGCACGATGCAGAGCGTGCTCCCGGCACGAACCGGCGTGCCGACATCGATCACGTCCGTGAGGCCGACCGATGGATCGATCGCGTCGTCGGCATGGGAACGGCCGCCGCCCAGCGCCACCACCGCGATGCCGACCTGGCGCGCGTTCATGCCCACGACATGGCCCGAGCGTTCGGCCGTGCAGGCACGGATCACCGGCGCCGGCGGCAGGTAACGCGCCGGATGCTCCATAAGATCGTCGGGGCCGCCCAGGGCGGAGACCATGCGGGCGAACAGCTCGGCCGCGCGCCCGTCGGCGAGCACCGCCTCGGCCTTCGCCCGCCCCGCGGCGGCATCGGGCACGAGCTTGCCGAGCGCCAGCATCTCACCCGCCAGCGCCATCGTGACCTCGTGCAGACGCGGCTCGCGCACGCCGTTCCCGGTCAGGTAGGCCACCGTCTCGGCGATCTCCAGCGCGTTGCCGACATCGCGGCCCAGTACGCGGTCCATATCGGTGATCAGCGCCACCGTCGGCAGGCCGGCCTGGTTGGCGACGTCGACCAGGCTCCGCGCCAGATCTCGGGCCATCTCCTCGGTGTCGCAGAAGGCGCCGGAGCCGCACTTCACGTCCATCACCAGCCCGTCGAGCCCCTCGGCGATCTTCTTGCTGAGGATCGAGCTCACCAGAAGCGGAATCGACTCGACGCTGCCCGTCACGTCGCGCGTCGCGTAGAGGCGGCGATCGGCCGGCGCGAGATCGTCGGTCTGGCCTATCACCGCGCAGCCGACCTCGCGCACGACCTTGCGAAAGGTCTCGATGTCGGGCTGCACGTTGTAGCCCGAGATCGAGGAGAGCTTGTCGAGCGTGCCGCCGGTATGGCCGAGGCCGCGGCCCGAGATCATGGGCACAAAAGCGCCGCAGGCCGCCACGATAGGCGCCAGCATCAGGCTCACCTTGTCGCCGACGCCGCCGCTCGAATGCTTGTCGATCACTGGCCCCGGCAGCTGAAGGTCGCTCCAGTCGAGCATGATGCCGGACCGCGCCAACCCCAGCGTCAGCGCCACACGCTCGGCAACGGTCGCGCCACGGAAGAACACGGTCATGGCGAAGGCGGCGACCTGCCCCTCGCTCAGGCTGCCGTCGTGGATACCGCGCACGATGAAGCCGATCTCCTCGGCCGTGAGCTCGTGGCCGTCGCGTTTCCGGCGGATGATCTCCTGCGGCAGCATGAGGTCTACTCGTAGCGCTCCAGGAAGGCACGCAGCAGGCGCGCCACGTTGCCGGATGCCGCGCTCGCCACGGCGATCGTGTGGTCGTGACCCAGCGCGCCGGGCACCAGCCCCGCGGCATAGTTGGTCATCAGCGAGAGTGCCACGACCTTCATGCCGGCATGGCGCGCCAGGATGGTTTCAGGCGCCGTCGACATGCCCACCGCATCGGCGCCCAGCACGCGCGCCGCGCGGATCTCGGCCGGCGTCTCGAACGAGGGCCCGCTGAAGAAAATATAGACGCCCTCGTGACAGAGCACGTTGGCAACCTTGGCCGCCTCCATCAGCTTCTTGCGCAACGCGGGATCGTACGCATCGACCATGTCGACGAACCGGCTGTTCCCCGGCCCGATGCCGAACAGCGGGTTGATGCCCGCGAAGTTGATGTGGTCGCCGATCGCCATCACCGAGCCGGGCGGCATGTCGAGGCGCAGGCTGCCGGCGGCATTGGTCTGCAGCAGCGCCTCGCAGCCCAGCTCCGCCATGACCTGGATCGCACTGCGCATCTCGTCCGCCCGCCCGCGCTCGTAGTAATGCGCCCGGCCCTGCAGCACGGCGACCGGCGTCGGCCCGACATGGCCGAGCACCAGCCGACCTGCGTGGCCGCCGACCGTGGTCGGCGGAAACCCGGGCAGGTCGGCATAGGGGATCGCGGCGATCTGCTTCACCTCCTCGACGAAGCCGCCGAGCCCGGAGCCCAGGATCATCGCGACCCTGGGCCTGAAGCCTGGTGCCGCGCGGGCGATCACCTCGTTCATGGCTTGGCCACGTGCTGTGGGCCGAACGACAGCGGCAGCAGCTCACCCAGGGTCACGGTGCGCTGCAGCCCGTCGGGGCCGCAGAGATGGATCTTCATGTCGTCGGCCGCGAACTCCCTGAGCTTCTGGCGGCAGCCGCCGCACGGCGTGATGACCTCAGGCCCAGCGCCGACGACCAGGCATTCGAGGATGCGGGTCTGCCCGGCCGCGACCATGGCGGCGATGGCGCCGGCCTCGGCGCAGAGTCCTTGCGGGTAGGCGGCATTCTCGACGTTGCAGCCGCCATGGATCGAGCCGTCGGCGGCACGCAGCGCGGCACCGACCTGGAACTTCGAGTAAGGCGCGTGGGCGCGTGTCCTCATCTGTCGCGCCAGACGGAGCAGGTCGTCCACCTCAATGCTCCTTCTCGTAGGGCACGCCGGCGGCCCGGGGCGCCACCGCGCGGCCGATGAAGCCGGCCAGCAGGAACAGGGTGAGAAGATAGGGCAAGGCCTGGATAAGTTGCACCGGAACTTCGCCGATCGCCGGCAGCTTCACGCCCTGCAGGCGGATCGCCACGGCATCGAGCAGGCCGAAGATCAGGCACGCCCCGAAGGCCGGCAGCGGCCGCCAGCGGCCGAAGATGATGGCCGCCAGCGCGATGAAGCCCTGCCCCGCCGTCATGTCGCGGCTGAAGCCGGCATTCTGGGCGACCGAAAGATAGGCCCCCGCCAGACCCGCAAACAGGCCGCACAGCAGCACCGCACGATAGCGCAGCCAGGCCACCGAGACGCCGGCGGCATCGACCGCGAGCGGCATCTCGCCCACGGCGCGCAGCCTGAGGCCAAAGCGCGTGCGCTCGATCAGCCACCAGGTGAGCGGCACCGACAGCAGGGCGACATAGACCAGGATGTTGTCGCCGGCGTCGGGGAAGAACAGCGGCTGCAGGCGCTCGCTTCCGGTGAGCGGCGGCGTCTGGCCGCCACGCTCGAACCAGGCCGTGCCCAGCACCACGGTGAGGCCCACCGCCAGGATGTTGATGGCGACGCCGCTCACCACCTGGTTGCCGCGATGCGTAATGCAGGCGAAGCCGTGCAGCAGCGCCAGCGCCTCCGCGGCCACGATGGCGGCCGCGACACCGGCCCACGCCGAATCGGTGACGGCCGCCGTCGCCGCGGCGAAGAACGCCGCCATGAGCATCTTGCCCTCGAGCCCGACATCGATGATGCCGCTCTTCTCCGAGAACAGTCCCCCCATCGCGCAAAGCACCAGCGGCGTCGCCACGCGCAAGGTCGCGGCGAGCGTCAGGGTGACGAAGGTGAGCGCCTCCTCCACGTCAGGCCTTTCGCGCAAACAGGGTCTGCAGCCAGGGCCGCGGCAAGTGGACGAGCGCACCCGAGAACAGGATGACCAGCCCCTGGATCACGATCACCATCTCTCGCGTGATCTTGGGGATCTCGAAGGACAGCTCGGCGCCGCCCTGTTGCAGCGCGCCGAACAACAGCGCCGCCAGCACGATGCCCAGCGGATGGCCGCGTCCCATCAGGGCGACGGCGATGCCGGTGAAGCCGTAGCCCGCCGGAAAGTCGAGCACCAGCCGGTGATGGACACCCAGCAGCTCGTTGACGGCGACGCCGCCCGCGAGCGCGCCGGAGAGGCACATGGCCAGCATCGTCGTGCGCTTGATGCTGGTGCCGGCATAGACCGCCGCCTCGGGGTTCTGCCCCATGGTGCGGAGCGCATAGCCCCACGGCGTGTGCCACAGGAACACCCAGACGCCGGCACAGGAGAGCAGCGCCAGCACCAGCGAGAGGTTGAGCGCCGACTGGGCGACGGAGATGCCGAACCAGGAGAGCGCCGCCTGCATCGACGGGATCGACGCCGAATCCGCGAAGCCGCGGCTCTGCGGCGTCATCGAGCCCGGCGCGATCAGCACGTTAACCATCAGGTAGACCATCAGCGCCGAGGCCACGAAGTTGAACATGATGGTGGTGATGACGATGTGGCTGCCGCGCCAGGCCTGCATCCAGGCCGGCACCGCGGCCCAGGCGGCGCCGAAGGCAGCCGACGCCAGGATCGCCAGCGGGATCATGAGCGGCGCGGGCAGCCAGCGGTCGAGCGCCAGCACCGCGAGCCCGCAGCCCAGGCCGCCGATATAGGCCTGGCCCTCGCCGCCGATGTTGAACAGGCCGGCATGGAAGGCGACCGCGACGGCGAGCCCCGTGAACATGAAGTTGGTGGCGTAGTAGAGCGTGTAGCCGATCGACTCCGACGATCCGACCGCGCCCACCACCAGCAGCCGCAGCGCATGGAAGGAATCGACGCCGATGATCTTCACGATGATGCCGACGATCAGGAAAGCGAGCGCGATGTTGACCAGCGGCAGCACGCCGATCTCGACCCAGCCAGGCAAAGGACGACGCGGCGCACTCATGCCGCTTTTGCTCCCGCCATCATGAGGCCGAGGATGCGCTCGTCGGCGTCGGCCGCAGCAACCTCACCCACGATGCGGCCGGCGAACATGACCAGGATGCGGTCGGCGAGCGACAGGATCTCGTCGAGCTCGACCGAGACCACCAGCACGGCGCAGCCGGCGTCGCGGCTCCGCACCAGCTCGCGGCGGATGAACTCGATGGCGCCGATGTCGACGCCGCGCGTCGGCTGCCCGACCAGCAGCACCTTGGGCTCGCGCGCCATCTCGCGCGCCAGGATGAGCTTCTGCTGGTTGCCGCCGGAGAAGTGCGAGGAACGCAGGCCGGGGGCGCGCGGCCGGACGTCGAAACGCTCCATGAGGTCGGCGCAATGCCGGCCGACCGCCGGCCCGTCGAGCAGGTAGTTGCGGCAGAAGGGCGGCCGGTCCTGGTAGCCCAGGATCGATGTTTCCGAGGCGAGGAAGGCCGGCACCAGCCCCTGGCGCAGCCGGTCCTCGGGCACGTGCGCCAGACCGAGCACTCGCATCTCCGCCGGATCGACGGGATGACCCGGATCGACGCTGCGGCCGCAGACCTCGAGGGCGCCGCCGGTCGGGCGACGGATGCCGGACAGGACCTGCAGCAGCTCGGTCTGGCCGTTGCCCGAGACGCCGGCGATGCCCACGATCTCGCCCGCCCGGACCTCGAGCGACACGTCGTCGAGCAGCCGCACACCGCGACCATCGGAGAGCGACAGATGGCGGGCCGCGAGCCTCACCTCGCCATGGCTCGGGGCCGCCTTGTCGAGGTCGAGGCGAACCTTGCGGCCGACCATCAGCTCGGCGAGCTCCTCGGCATCGGTCTCGGCCGTCGGCTTCTCGGCCACGACCTCGCCACGGCGCATGACGATCACGCGGTCGGTCGCGGCCATGATCTCGCGCAGCTTGTGGGTGATCAGGATCACGGTGACGCCGCGGTCGCGCAGGACACCCAGGATCCCGAGCAGCCGGTCGGTCTCCTGCGGCGTCAGCACCGCGCTGGGCTCGTCGAGAATCAGGATTCGCGCGCCGCGAAACAGGACCTTGAGGATCTCGACCCGCTGCTGCTCGCCCACCGAGAGGTCGGCGACCAGCGCGTCGGGGTCGACCGCGAGCCCGTATTCGCGGGCGAGGCGCGCCAGCTCGGCGCGAGCGGCCGCGAGTCCGCCGGCCAGCAGCGGCCCGCCCTCGGCGCCCAGGATGAGATTCTCCAGCACGGTGAAGGTGTCGACCAGCATGAAATGCTGGTGGACCATGCC
>SCVT01000004.1 GCA_004296815.1 Reyranella sp.
TGCCGGCCCATCGCGACCACGATGTCCTCGGGCGGCGCGATGTCCTTGACCTCGATGCGCAGCACCTTGACGCCCCACGGGCCGGTTGCCTGGTCGATGACGGCGAGCAGCGTGTTGTTGATCTCGTTGCGCTTGGACAGCGCCTCGTCGAGCGCCATGTTGCCCATGACCGAGCGGATGTTGGTCAGCGCCAGGTTGGTCATGGCGAGGTGGAGGTTCTGGACCTCGTAGGCGGCGCGGGCCGCATCGATCACCTGGTAGAAGGCGATGGCATCGACCTGGACGGTGGCGTTGTCCTTGGTGATGACCTTCTGCCCGGGAATGTCGAGGACGTTCTCCTGCATGTTCATCTTGCGGCCGATCGTGTCGATGAACGGCACGATCAGGTGCAGGCCGGGTTGCAGCGTCTTGGTGTATTTGCCGAACCGCTCGATGGTCCAGTTGGTGCCCTGGTTGACGGTCTTCACGCCCGCGAAAACCAGGACCAGCGCCACGACGACCAGCGCCAGAACGAATATCAGAGCACCCGACATAGATTGCCTCCCCGGCTGAACGGAGAGCCTAGCCCATGCGGAAGCGCCGGGCCATCGCGGGCCTGTGCGCGCCTCTAGTCGGCGGCGGCAGCGAAGTCGGGAGTCTTCAGCGGCTGCGAAGCGACGCGCTGATCCGTGGCGAGCCAGCGGTCGAGGAAGCCGTTGATCCAGCGGTCGAGCGGCGGATCGTAGATCGGATGCATGGAGAGGTGGACGCCGCGCTGCTGCGCGCCCGGCATCTTGAGGCGCTCGGCGGCGCTCAAGGTCCAGATGCCCTTCATCTCGAGCGTGACCTCGGGATGGAACTGGAAGCCGAAGGCGTTGGGGCCGCAGCGGAAGCCCTGCACCGGGTAGCAGTCGTTGGTGGCGAGCAGCTCGCAGCAGTCCGGGATGGTCATGCCCTCGCGGTGCCACTGGTAGACCTTCATCGGCGCCTTGAGCCAGGCGCGGCCGGCCTCGGTCGGCTCGATGTCGACATAGCCGATCTCGATCTTGCCCTCGGGATGGGGGCCGACGCGGCCGCCGGCGGCGCGCGTCAGCAGCTGGGCGCCGAGGCAGAGGCCGAGGAACGGAACGCCCGCCTCGACCACCTTGGGAATCCATTCGAGCTCGCACTTGATGCCGTCGAGCGTGCCGCAATCGTTGGCCGACATGGGCCCGCCGAAGATCACCACGCCGGCATAATCCGACATGTCCTCGGGCAGCTCGCAGCCGAGATTCGGGCAGAGACGATGGAGCTCGTAACCGCGCTTTTCCAGAAGGGCGCCGACCCGTCCGGGCCGCGAATGCTCCTGGTGCACGACGATGGCTACCTTTTTAGGGGCTACTTTCTTGGGCTTATCAGCCGGTACCGTCATGGATTTGCAAGATACGCGTGAGCTGTGGCAACGACAAGGCGTACCGGTGGCGGAGGGACGAAATGGCGCGGCAGCTCGACTTCTACTTCGATTGCTCCAGCCCCTGGACCTACCTGGCCTTCCACGCCATCCAGCCGCTGGCCGCCGAGGTGGGCGCGGAAATTGCGTGGAAGCCGATCCTGGTCGGCGGCGTGTTCAACGCCGTCAACCAGACTGTCTACGAGAACCGCGCCAAGCCCAATCCGCTGAAGCAGGCCTACAGCCTCAAGGACATGCAGGACTGGGCGCGGCTCTACGGGCTCGCCATCAAGTTCCCGCCGACCGTGTTCCCGGTGAACAGCGTGAAGGCGATGCGCGGCGCCTTCGTGGCGCTCGACGAGCAGAAGCTGGTGCCCTACTGCACCGCCGCCTTCGAGGCCTACTGGGGCGATGACCGCGACCTCTCCAAGGAAGATGTACTGGCCGACATCGCCCAGAGCGCCGGGCTGGAGCGCCAGCGCTTCTTCGCCGCCATCGAGACCGAGGGCTGCAAGGCAAGGCTGCGCGCCAACACCGACGAGCTGATCAAGCGCGGCGGCTTCGGCAGCCCGACCATCTTCGTGGGCGACGACATGTATTTCGGCAACGACCGCCTGCCGCTGATCAGGGCGGCCCTCGAGAGGGTATGAGGGAAGAGACAATGAGCAGGAACGCCGATCCGGATTTCTGGGCCAAGGCCAACGCCCACCTGGTGCGCTACGGCGGGGCGTTCGCGCCGCTGATTGCCGAGAGCGCGGCGGGCAACCACTTCACCGACGCCGACGGTCGCAGGATCCTCGATTTCACCTCGGGCCAGATGAGCGCGATCCTGGGCCACAGCCACGCCGAGATCGTGGCCGTCGCGCGGCATTACATCGGCGAGCTCGACCATCTCTATTCGACGGTCCTCTCGCGGCCCGTCGTCGAGCTGGCGGCGCTGCTCGCCGAGGTCTCGCCGGGCAAGCTCGATCGCGTGCTGCTGGTCTCGACCGGCGGCGAGTCGAACGAGGCGGCGCTCCGCATGGCCAAGCTGGTCACGGGCCGCCACGAGATCGTGGCGATGAGCCGGTCGTGGCACGGCGTCACCGGCGGTGCTGCCTCCGCAACCTACTCTTCCAGCCGCAAGGGCTACGGGCCTGCGCTCCCCGGTGCGCTGGTGCTGCCGGCACCCGACACCTACCGCTCGCGCTTCATCGACGATCGCGGCGTCTACGACTGGAAGGGCGAGCTCGACATGGGCTTCGAGCTGATCGACCGCCAGTCGAGCGGCGCGCTGGCGGCCTGCATCGTCGAGCCCATCCTGAGCTCGGGCGGCGTGCTCGAGCCGCCGGAAGGATGGATGGCGGCGCTGGCCGAGAAATGCCGCGAGCGCGACATGCAGCTCATCTTCGACGAGGCGCAGACCGGGCTCGGCCGCACCGGCCACCTGTTCGCCTGCGAACGCGACGGCGTGGTGCCGCACTACCTGACGCTCTCCAAGACCTTGGGCGCCGGCCTGCCGCTCGCCGCCATGCTGACGACGCC
>SCVT01000581.1 GCA_004296815.1 Reyranella sp.
TGCCGTCGAGCAGGCGGTGCCAGCGCGCGCCGAACAGGCGCCCAAGCGGCTCCTTGCCCACCTTGGCGCCGACGAAATAGACGGCGAAGGCACTGCTGAAGGCGCCGAGCGATGCGTAGAGGAAGCCCCACCACGGGCCGTAAACCGCCGCCGTGGCGAGGATCATGATGTTGACCGGGAAGGCCACGAGCGCGCCCAGCATGAACGTCGCCAGGACGAGGACCGGCGCCCAGGGATGGCCCCGCGCCGTCGCCAGGACCCCCCGCAGGTCATCCGGCGACACGAGTTCCGAGAGGCCGACAGTCGACCAGGCGATGGAGATCGCCAGAAGCCCCAGCAGGACAACGGCGGCGAACAGCAGGGCCTTGATCGGCATTATGGGCCGCACCTTACGGCAATCGGCCCGACGTGCCAGCGGCCGGCTGAAATCGCTTCCGGATTGGAAGGTTGCCGCCTGACGAATCGTGGCCTTCCGCGCGCTTCCGGCGCAGCTCCCGGAAGGCCCCTCCACAATGGAAGCGTCGGCGCGAGCGCTGCGCAGAAATCCGCCTTAGAGGGATCGGCAGGAGGACCGCATGCCGACCATCGACCGCGTCTCGCTCATCCGTGCCCTGGCTTTCGTCGGGACGATGGCCCTGATCTGGACCATCCGGCCGGCCGCGGCGATGACCTTCTCGACCCAGCCGGACGGCTCGGGTCGGCAGATCGTCGTCGGCACCGGCAAGATCGAGAGCGGCGACTCCGAGCGGCTGCGCAAGGCGCTGAAGGGCGCCGGCCGCGACGGCTTCGGCCACAAGACCCTGTCGCTCGACAGTCCGGGCGGGTCGGTCGGCGAAGCCTTCGCGATGGTTGCGGTGATGGACCAGGAACAGGTCTCCACGATCGTCCCGGGCGGCGCCACCTGCGCCTCGGCCTGCGCCCAGATCCTGTTCCTGTCGGGCCTCCACCGCGTCGTCACCGACGGCGGTCGCCTCGGCCTGCATTCGTGTCACGACGCCAAGGACCGCAGCCGCTCGATGGCGTGCAACGAGGCGATCGCCCAGAACGCGCTGGCCCGCGGCACGCCTTACGGCTCGATCCTGGCCTTCATGCATTTCACCGCACCCGGGCAGGTGCGCTGGCTCGACTCGCGCGAGGCCGATTGCTGGGGCTTCACCCAGTGGCCGCCCGGCAGCGGGCGCGGCGTGAAAAAGGGCGATGTGGCGCCCTGCATCCTGAAGCCCACGGCCTCGGCATCCGGTAGGGTGATGGCCGCCGCCGATCGCGACGATTGGGAAGGCGATCGCCCGCCGGTCAGTCCGGCAGGTGGTCCATCCACGCCGCCGGGTTGAGCTGGCCGGAGTGCCGGTAGGGATCGGCAACGATCCCGAGCGACCAGTAGCCGATGGTCGTCGTCGAGGCGAGGAGCGCCAGCGCAATCGCGCCGGCCCTCTGGCGGTCGAAGTGAACCGACGCCACGGCGAGATGGGTGAGGAAGCCCAGGAGGATCACGGCCAGCCACGAGGAGACCTCGGTATGGTTGCCGCCGATCCACAGCCGGTCCGATCGCGTTCGTGAAATGTCGTTCATCAGCACATTGAGCTGCGTGGCGGTCGGGCCCGGCAGGGCCTGCGTGGCCTTGAGCACGACGTCCTGGAGGTTGCGGAACGCGCCCTCGGCGCGGTCGCTGCCCCGCTGGTTGCGGTTCTTCCGCCATTCGTCCTTATAGACGTACTTCACGTAGCGTCCGAGCTCGCGATGCGCCTCGGGAATGTTGAGCTGCGTGGGGCTCACCATTTCGTCGAAGCGCTTGATCGCCGAGCCGGCCTGGATGAAGGCGCGCTCGGCCTCGCGCTTGTGAGTCCAGATGTCGGCGGCGTGGAAGGCGAGGAACAGCGCGAAGATCATCGAGATGGCGGCGAAGAACGGCGCCACAGGCGTCCACTGCAGGACCTCGGGCTTGCGGTTGAAGTAGCGCAGGAACGAGAAGGCGATGCCCCAGACGATCACGCCGTGGATGACGAACACCAGCAGCTGCATGGGCGCGGACAGCATGAAGAGCTGTTCCAGCGCCCCCTTGCACGCCGTCACCCAGGCGTTGAAATCCATCAAGTCGCCTTGTGCCGAAGACGCGGTCCGGCCAGAGCGGTGGACAGCTGCTCCTCGGATCCCTTGGCCTCGCTGACCGTCACCTCGAGATCGTGCAGCAGGCCGTCCTGGATGCCGTAGATCCAGCCGTGGATCGACAGGTCCTGGCCGCGCCGCCAGGCGTTCTTGACGATGGACGAACGACAGACGTTGCGGACCTGCTCGATGACGTTGATCTCGCAGAGGGCGTCGACCTGAAGGGCCTTGTGCGGCTGCGCGACGATCTGATCTTCGTAGGCACGGCTCAGCACGTTGATGCTGTGCAGCCAGTTGTCGAGCAGGCCGAGCTCGTAGCTCTTGAGCGAGGCTTTCACGCCGCCGCAGCCGTAATGGCCGCAGACGACGACATGGCGCACACGCAGCGCCTCGATCGCGTACTGCAGGACGGCGAGGCAGTTGAAGTCGACCATCATGACCTGGTTGGCCACGTTGCGATGGACGAACACCTCGCCCGGCAGCATGCCGA
>SCVT01000005.1 GCA_004296815.1 Reyranella sp.
TTCCTCTGCCGGCTGCCCGCATGAACGCTCCGCTCCCCGCCATCGAGCTCAAGGGCGTGCGCCGCACCTTCCGCGTGAAGGGCGGCCTGCTCGGCGCCGACCGCCATGTCGTGGCGGTCGACGACGTCTCGCTCGCCGTGCCGCCGGGCGGCGTGCTGGGCGTGGTGGGCGAGTCGGGCTGCGGCAAGTCCACCCTCGCCCGCCTGATCCTGGGCCTGCTCGAGCCAACGGCCGGCGACATCGCGGTCGAGGGCCAACGGGTCACCGACATGGACCGCAAGGCCCGTGCGCGCCTGATCCAGCCGGTCTTCCAGGACCCATTCGCCTCACTCAATCCGCTCGCCAAGGTCCGCGACATCGTCGGCATGCCACTGATCGCCCAAGGCAACATCGACCGCGCCGAGATCAACAAGCGCGTCGATGAGATGCTGGCCCGCGTCGGCCTGCGTGCCGAGATGGGCCAGCGACTGCCCACCGAACTGTCGGGCGGCCAGCGCCAGAGGGTGGCCATCGCGCGCGCCCTGGTGCTGCGTCCGCGCATCGTGGTGTGCGACGAGCCGACCTCGGCGCTCGACGTCTCGGTGCAGGCGCAGATCCTGAACCTGCTCTCCGAGCTGCGCCGGGACCTGGGCCTCACCTATCTCTTCATCAGCCACAACCTCGCCGTGGTCGAGCACGTCGCGAGCGAGGTGGCGGTCATGTATCTCGGCCGCATCGTCGAGAGCGGCCCGACCGCGAAGCTGTTCGCCCAGCCGGAGCATCCTTACACCAAGGCGCTCCTCGCTTCGGTGCTGACGCCCGAGCCCGGCCTCGGTGTGCCCGACGTGGGCCTGGGCGACATTCTGCCCGATCCGGCCAACATCCCGCCGGGCTGCCGCTTCCATCCGCGCTGCCCCGAAGCCCAGCCGCGCTGCTCAAACGAAACGCCGCCGCTCAGGCCTCGGCCCGGCGGCGGCGTCGAGTGTCTGCTGGTTCCCTAGAGCGTTACTTCCACTTGGCGAAGTAGAAGCGCGGCAGCTCGTCGGGGAAGGTCTTGAAGTCCAGGCCCTTCTGGAAGGCGTAGGTGTTCACGTAGGTGAACAGCGGCAGCCAGTAGGCCTTCTCGGTCATGATCTTGATCGCCGCCGAATAGGCCTTCTTGCGCGCCGCGGCGTCGTTGGAGCTGCCGCCCTCGGCCACCAGCTTCTCGAGCTCGGGATCGCGCGAGTAGTTGTCGAGCGCGCCCGCGCCGTACATCACCGGGAAGATCGCCGACACGTCGTTGACCGAGTAGCTGCCCCACGAGCCGTGGTAGAGCGGCGCCTCGCCCTTCTGTGCCTTCTGGATCGCGGGTGCGACGCCCAGCTGGTTGATCTTGGCCTTGATGCCGACCGCGCCCAGGTAGTTCTGGATCGCCGCACTCCACTGCGTCGGCTGCACGTAGGTCACGAAGTCGATCTCGAAACCGTTGGGAAAGCCCGCCTCGGCGAGCAGCGCCTTGGCCTTGGCCGGATCGTACGGATACTTCATCGCCGCGTCGGCGTCGCAGCCGAACTGGCTGGGGAAGCACGGCGCGATCGGCACGCGGCTGCCGCCGGTGACGAGCTTGTCGGCCATCTCCTGGCGGTTGACGGCGTGCCAGATCGCCTGGCGCACCTTCAGGTTGGTCAGCGGATTGCCCGCGCCGGTGCGGCCGGCGGCGTCGATCGAGACGTAGCCGATGCGCATCGACTCCTGCTGGACCGCCTGCAGGTACGGCATCTTGTTGATGTTCTCGCGCTGGTCGGGATTGATGTTCCACATCCAGTCGGAGCGTTGCGCGAGCAGCTCGGTGACCTGCGTGGCGAGCTCCGAGATGAAGCGCACGTGCAGCGTCTTGATCGCGGGCTTGCCCTTGGGCGAACCTGCCCAGTAGTCGTCGAAGCGCTCGAAGACGACTTCCTTGCCCTGCTCGTTCTTGACGATCTTGTAGGGGCCGGCGCCGACCGGCTTGGCGGCGAAGCCTTCGGGCCCGACCCTCTCGCGGTAGGCCTTGGGATGGATCGGCGTCACCATGGCGAGGTATTCCAGCGCCGCGGGCGTCGGCCGGCTCATCTTGATCCTGACCGTGTGCTCGCCGGTCTTCTCGGCCTTGCCGATCCAGGCGTAGTTCGACGGCGTCGCCACCTTGCTCGCGGGATCGGCCGCCATGTTGATCGTGTAGACGACGTCGTCGGCGCTGAGCGTGCTGCCGTCGTGGAACTTCACGCCCTGGCGGATCGTGAGGTCGAGCGTGTTGTCGTCGTTAAACTTCCAGTCGGTGGCGAGCGAGGGCTTGATCTCGAAGGTCGACGGGTCGCGATGGACCAGCATATCCCAGGCCTGGTGCGCCAGGATCAGCCCGGTGCGCTGGCTGTTGAAGTACATGTCGACGTTGGGGACGGCGTCGGTGAAGGTGATGCGCAGGGTATCGGCGGCCTTCTGCGCCGACGCGGGCGCGGCCAGCGCCAGCGACGCGGCGGCCAGAAGCAGAGTTCGACGGAACGATTTCACGTAAGCCTCCTTGATGTTGGTCGAGCCTAGGCCCTTGCCCTCGAATGAGGCAAGCTTCGCGCCATCCCGAGGAGGACCAACATGACCGCCAAGCTCTCCGCCGACGCCCGCAAGAAGGCCCTCACCGCCCTCGACGGCTGGAAGGACGTTCCGGGCCGCGATGCGATCCAGAAGAGCTTCAAGTTCGCCGACTTCAACGCTGCCTGGGGCTTCATGGCCAAGGTGGCGCTGGCGGCCGAGAAGGCCGACCACCATCCCGAATGGTCCAACGTCTACAACAAGGTCGAGATCGTGCTCTCGACCCACGATGCCGGCGGCCTGTCGGAAAAGGACGTGGCGCTGGCGAAGTTCATCGAATCGGTGGCCTGACGCGCTCCCGTAGATAGGACGAATCCTCCAGATCGAACGCATCTAAACTGCAGGAATCTCCCCGCACCCGCCGAAAGTGCTTTATCTTTCGGTTGGGGGAGTATTCGGGGTGCAGCTTTTACGCGTGGTGCGTCGCTGGGGGGCGTGCTGTCTCGCCATCGCAATTCTCGGCATCGCTCCATCTGGAGTGCTCGGCCAGAACGCGACGTGGCTCGCCAGCCCGGCGACGGGTGATTTCGGCAGCGCGGGCAACTGGTCGCCAGCTGCCGTGCCAACTGGCACCGCGAGCTTCGGCGCCTCCAACACCACAACGATCCAGGTCGGTGGCGGCCAGACGCTGGGCGCCTTCCAGTTCAACGCCGGTGGCTCCGCCTACACGTTCGAGGTCACCAGCGGGCTCGAGTTCACGGGCGCGGGCATCACCAACAACTCGGGCCAGACGCAGACCCTCGCGGTGACCACCGCGAGCGGCTCGCTGATGTTCAGCAACTCGAGCACGGCCGGCAACGCAACCATCTCGGTCGCCGCGGCGAGCCAGATCACCTTCGACGACACCAGCACGGCCGGCACTGCCACCATCTCCAATGCCGGCACGATGTGCTTCTGCAACGACGCGACCGCCGGCAGCGCCAGCATCACCAACGCCGGGACCGGCACGATTAACTTCTTCAGCCAGACCACGGCTGGCTCATCCACGATCACGAACAACGGCGGCACGATCAACTTCACGGCCGACAGCGCCGGTGGCACGGCGCGCTATGTCGGCAACTCGGGCACGCTCGATATCTCCGGGCTGAGCGGTACCGGCATGTCGATCGGCTCGATCGAGGGTGCGGGCACGATCCTGCTCGGCAGCAAACGGCTCACCGTTGGCTCAACCAACCTCTCGACGTCAGTCGGCGCTATCGCCGACGGCGGCACGAGCGGCGGGACGGGCGGGTCGCTGGTCAAGGTCGGCACCGGCACGCTCACGCTCTCCGGCAACAACAGCTACACCGGCGGCACGGTGATCGGCGCCGGCACGATCGCCGCCTCGAGCGATTCCAATCTCGGCGGCGCCACCGGCAGCCTCACCTTCGGCGAGAACCTGCTCGGCAATCCCGGCGGCACGCTCCGGTTCCTCGCGAGCTTCAACAGCACACGCGCAACGACGCTGGCGTCGGGCGGCGGCACCTACGACACCAACGGCTTCAATTCCGTGCAGAGCGGCGCCATCGGCGGCACCGGCCGTCTGACCAAGGCCGGCGCAGGCACCCTCACGCTCGGCGGCACCAACAATTACAGCGGCGGCACGGTCGTGAACGGCGGCACGCTCGCCATCTCCTCCGACGTCAATCTCGGCCTGCCCGGAGGCGGGCTCACGCTCAACGGCGGCACGCTCCAGACCACCGCCGCCGTCGTCAGCGCGCGCACGGTGACCCTGGGCAGCGGCGGCGGCACGGTGAATATCGGGGCCGGGACCGTCTCACAGCTGAGCGGCGCGATCGACGGCTCGGGCGGCCTCACCAAGACGGGCGCTGGCTCACTGATCCTCACGGGCACCAACTCCTATGCCGGCGGCACCACCATCTCCGGCGGCGCGCTGGGCATCTCGGCCGACGCCAATCTCGGCAACGCGGCAGGCGGCATCACCCTCGGCAGCGGCAGCACGCTGGCCTTCAGGGCGGCGTTCGATCTCGCCTCGACGCGCGCCATCACCCTGAACGGCGGCAGCGTGATCGACAGCGGGGCCTTCGACACGACGATCTCCCAGGGCATCGGCGGCACGGGCGGCCTCACCAAGGTGGGCTCCGGAACGCTGACCCTCGCCGGCAACAACGGCTACACAGGCGGCACGACGGTGATGGCCGGGACGCTGGTGATCGGCGTCGGTGGCAGCACCGCCGCGACCCTTTCCGGCACGGCGTCGGTGACGAGCAGCGCCGCCGAGCTCGACCTCGTCAACGCGACGCTTGGCCTCACGACGGTCTCCAACCTCGGCACCATCCAGCTCCGCAACACGACGTCGCTGGGCAGCGCCTCGGTGACGAACAACGGCGCGTTCATGTTCTTCAACGACAGCAGCAGCGCCGGCACCGCGACCATCGACAACACCGGCTCGATCAGCTTCCTCGACTCGAGCACAGCGGGCAGCGCTGCGATCACCGTGTCGTTGGGCGCCTCGCTCTCCTTCGCCGATTCGAGCTCGGCGGGCTCCGCGACCGTCACCACCAACGCCGCGAGCCTCACCCAGATCACCGGCGGCGGCTCCGGCGGCACCGCGCGGTTCGTGCTGAACGGCGCCAGCAGCCGGCTCGACATTTCAGGCTCGACCTCGGGCACGACCGCGGGCTCCATCGAGGGCGCCGGCCAGGTGCAGCTCGGCGCCAACAACCTGGCGGTCGGTGGCAACAACCTCTCCACCACGATGAGCGGCGTGATCTCCGACGGCGGCACCTTCGGCGGCACCGGCGGTTCGCTCACGAAGGTCGGCACGGGTACGCTGATCCTGAGCGGCATCAACACCTACACCGGCGGCACCACCGTGAGCGGCGGAACGCTGCAAGGGACGACGGGGAGCCTGCAGGGAAACATCGTCAACAACGCCGCGCTCGCCTTCGACCAGGTCGCCACCGGCACCTATGCCGGCTCGATCTCCGGCAGCGGCAGCGTCACCAAGAGCGGCACCGGCGCCATCACCTTCACCGGCACCAACAGCCATACCGGTGGCACGGCGGTGAACGCCGGCATCCTGCAGATCGGCACCGTGGGCACGACGAGCGCCCTGACCGGCGCCGTGACGGTCAATGGCGGCACACTGTCCGTCGTGAACGCCAATCTCGCCGGCGCAACCGTCACCACGAACACGGGCATCACGCAGTTCACCAATTCCAGCACCGCGTCGGGCGCCACGCTCGTCACCAATTCGGGCGCGCAGACGATCTTCGCTGGCAACGCCACCGCGGGAACGGCACGTGTCGTGACCAACGCGGGCGGCATCTTCTTCATGTCCGGCCTGCTGTCGGGCGGGATGACCGCCGGATCGATCGAGGGCGCCGGCACGTTCGCGCTGGGCGCCAAGCAGCTCACGGTCGGCGGCAACAACCTCTCGACGACGGTGACCGGCAACGTGCAGGGCATGGCCGGCGGATCCCTGGTCAAGGTCGGCACGGGCACGCTCAGCCTCAACGGCGCGACGACCTATGGCGGCGGCACCACGGTGTCGGCCGGCCGGCTCGCGGTGAACGGCACGATGAACGGCCCCGTCGTCGTCGGTCCGTCCGGCGACCTGGGCGGCAGCGGCACGATCGGCGGGCTGGTGACGATCAACAGCGGCATGGTCTCGCCGGGCAACTCGATCGGCACGCTCACCCTCAGCGGCAACTACGTCCAGAACGGCGGCACCTACCAGGTCGAGGTGAACAGCGCCGGACAGGGCGACCGGATCAACGTCGCGGGCACGGCGACGATCAACGGCGGCACCGTCGCGGTCACCGCGCAGTCGGGCAGCTATGCGCGCAACACGACCTACACCATCCTGACGGCGACCGGCGGACTGACCGGCACCTATGCGAACGTCACGTCCAACTTCGCCTTCCTGTCGCCCACGCTGTCGTACAACGCCAACAACGTCTTCCTGAACCTGGAGCTGACGCAGAGCGCCTTCGCCAACGGCGCACAGACGGCCAACGAGCGCGCGGTCGGCCAGGTGCTCGACATGGCCTGGCCCACCGCCACCGGCGACTTCGCCACCGTGATCAACGCCATCGCCGCCCTCAACACCCAGCAGGGACCGGCCGCGCTCACCGCGATCAGCGGCCAGAACTATGCCGGCATGGCCTCGGCGGGCGTCGCGTCGGGCCAGCTCTTCCTCAGCAACTTCGCGGCCCAGGCCGGCGGCTCGACGCGGGTGAGCGGCGGCGGCGCGCGCGCGACGGGCACGTCGAGCCGGGTCGAGATGGCCGAGGCCTGCGACACGAGTTGCGAGGCCGCGATCGCCGGCACCTGGGGCGTGTGGGGCGGCGGCATCGGCGGCGTCGGCAGCTTCGGCGGCAACAGCAACTCAGGGACCACGACCTACAATCTCGGCGGCTTCGCCGGCGGCATCGACCGCCAGATCACCGAGAACGTGCTGCTCGGCTTCACCATGGGCTACAGCGCCGGCACGCAGTGGACGCAGGGCTTCAGCGGCCGCAGCACCTCGAGCACGCTGCAGGCCGGTCTCTACGGCTCGTTCCTGCAGGGGCCGCTCTATGTCGACGGGCTCCTCGCCTATGCCTACTCCGACAACCAGATGCAGCGGCAGATCGCGATCCCCGGCCTGCAGGCCCGCACCGCCAACGGCCGCACCGCCGCCAACCAGTTCCTCGCTCAGATCGAGACGGGATGGCGCTTCGACATCGGCGGCGCGCCGGAAGCCTATGTCATCCCGTTCGCGCGCCTGCAGGGCCTGACGACGACGCAGAACGGCTTCAGTGAGTCCGGCGCCGATTCGCTCAACCTCTCCGTCGCCGCGCAGACCACGAACTCGCTGCGCTCGGTGCTGGGCGTCACCCTGGGCGGGGCGATGGATCTCGGCTGGCGCGAGAAGCTCGCGGCCCAGTTCAAGCTCGGCTGGGCCCACGAGTACGCAGGTACCGACCGGCCGGTGACGGCCTCTTTCGCCGGCGCGCCGGCGCTCGCCTTCACCACGTTCGGCGCCACGCCGCAGCGCGACGGCATCGTGATCGGCCTGAACGCGACCGCGCCGGTCGCCGAGCGCACGAGCCTCTACGTCCGCTACGAAGGCGAGATCCAGGGGGTCGACAACAGCCACGCCGGGTCCATCGGCATCCGGCTGACCTGGTAGGCGGCTGGCCTTTTCCGCCCGGAAAAGCGACAATGCCGGCATAATGAATTGACGATGGGCGGAGCGCCTCGATGCCGATCCACATGGACATCTCAGCCATCAACCGCCTGGTCGTGATCATCTCGCGCGGCCATGTCACGGCCGAGGAGATCCGCGAGAACACCCAGAAGCTCGTCGCCGCCAACGTGCCGGGCTACGCCAAGATCATCGACGTCTCGGGCTCGAGCTCGGACCTCACGCGCGAGCAGGTCGACAAGATCGCGGCGCTGCTGCGCGGCGATCCGGCCGACACCAAGCGCGGTGCTGTCGCTTTCGTGATCAATCCCAACCGCAAGGGCTTCGCCGACGCCTTCGCCGAAGTGACCCAGGGCGAACGGCCGATCCGGCTCTTCAGCAGCCTGCACGAGGCGCGGAAGTGGCTGCTCGACGGC
>SCVT01000582.1 GCA_004296815.1 Reyranella sp.
CGACCACCATCTTCTCGTGCTCCTTGCCGAGCCCTTTCAGGAAGCCGTGGACGTAGTCCTTCCCCGAATCGTCGTTCTGCCAGAGGATGCCGATCTTCTCGCCCTTGTGCTGGGCGATCATGTGCTTGGCGTAGATGCCACCCTCGGTCGAGTAGTCGGGCTGCCAGCCCATGGTCCACGGAAAATTCTTCGGATCGCCCCACTTCGACGCGCCGGTCGCGACGAAGAGCTGCGGCACCTTCTTCTGGTTGAGGTACTTGTGCACGACGGTGTTGGTCGGCGTGCCGAGCAGCTGGAAGATCGCGAAGACGCCGTCGTCCTCCACGAGCTTGCGCACCATCTCGACCGTCTTGGGCGGCGAGAAGCCGTCGTCGTAGGTGATGAAGTTGATCTTGCGGCCGTTGATGCCGCCCTGGTCGTTCACCATCGCCCAGTAGGCGGCCTCGGCCTTGCCGATCACGCCGTAGGCCGAGAGCGGCCCGGAGTAGGGGTTGGTGTGCCCGAGCTTGATCTCCTTGTCGGTCGCGCCGGTGTCGTACTTCTTCTGCGCCTTGAGGATCGACGGGGCGAACGCGAACGCAGCACTACCGGCCGCGAAAACGCGGCGTCCTAGCTTGCTCATTGTTTCCTCCGTGTCGGTCGTCTTAGAGCAGGTGGCCTGCTCGCTCTGCCTTGGTACGCAGGTAGTTCTCGTTGTGCCCGTTCGACGGGAAGGAGTGCTGGACCCGCGCCGCGACCTCGACGCCGTGGCGCTCGAGCTGGGCGATCTTCTCGGGATTGTTGGTCATGAGCCGCACCCGCTTGATGCCCATGCGGGCGAGCATGGTGGCGGCCGGTGCGTAGATGCGCTCGTCGGCATCGAAGCCCAGCTGCTCGTTGGCGTCGATCGTATCGAAGCCGTCGTCCTGCAGCTCGTAGGCGCGCAGCTTGTTCACGAGGCCGATGCCGCGGCCTTCCTGCGCGAGATAGAGCAGGACTCCCGAGCCCTGCTTGGCGATCTCGGCGATGGCGCTGCGGAGCTGCACGCC
The DNA here is from genome assembly GCA_004296815.1 of Reyranella sp. Classification (GTDB taxonomy): domain Bacteria; phylum Pseudomonadota; class Alphaproteobacteria; order Reyranellales; family Reyranellaceae; genus Reyranella. Next base: position 1,029 of record SCVT01000582.1, read on the forward strand.
ACAGTCGCAGCGCAGCGAGCCCAGCAGGTCGCCGGTGAAGCATTCGGAGTGGAGACGGATCAGCACGGGCCCGGTGGGATCGATCTCGCCGACCACGATGGCGAGATGCTCCTTGCCGCCGTCGCTCGGACGCCAGGCGAGGATGCGGGCATTCTCTGCGCCCTCGAGCGGGACGTGCGCCTGCGCCACCTGCTGTAGGTTGCGCGCGGCGATCTCCTCGTAGGCCAGCACGTCGGCGGCCTCGACGTAGAGAAGGTCCTGTCCGCGTGCCCAGTCGCGCCGGTTGTTGCCGGGATCCCGGCTGAGCGGCCCGAGCACGACGGCCGGCAGCAGGCGCGAGAGCTTGGCGAGCTCGATGGCGGTCTGCGCGATGCGCGGCGCGTGGCTGGCCACCGGGCGCGAGAGATGGCGCAGCGCCACGTGGCGGCCGGCCTCTTCGCTCTCGTGCGGGCGCAGGATGATGTCGACCGGAACGCCCTGCGGCAGGTCGAGCGTGATCGGCTTGTTGGTCTCGCCCATGCCGCCGGCGATGTGCGGCGGGATCTCCATGCCGATCGCCTCGGCGCGCCGGCGTGTCGTCACCAGCACCGGCGCGTCCTGCGCCAGACCCTGTAGGCGCTGCACGGCGCGCGGGCCGCACGACTCGGCGGCGATCACCAGGCCGCC
>SCVT01000583.1 GCA_004296815.1 Reyranella sp.
TGCGCTACCTGCTTTCGGGCGAGGGAATTCTCGGCATGGTCGGCGCACCGATGCGCGCATTCGTCCGGTCACGCGAGGGTCTCGCCGCCCCGGACTTGCTGCTGGGTTGGGTGCCGATGCTGACCGAGCCGGGACCCAACGGACCGCGCATCGCGCGCCAGTCGGGCTTCACCTGCTACGCCCATCCGATGCGGCCCGAGAGCAAGGGCCACATCCACATCGTTTCGGCCGATCCATCGACCGCGCCCGCGATCCACTTCAACTTCCTGTCGGCGCCGGTGGACGCGGCCCTCACCGTGCGAGCCATCGAGATCGCGCGCTCGATCATGACGGCGCCGGCGATGGCGCCGTTGAAGCTCGGCGAGATCGCGCCAGGCAAGGACCGCAAAACCGACGACGAGATCATCGACTGGGTGAAGGCCACCGCCGAGACGACCTATCACCCGGTCGGCACCTGCAAGATGGGCAACGACGCAGGGGCGGTGGTCGATGCCAGGCTCAAGGTGCACGGCATCGCGGGTCTCAGGATCGCCGACGCCTCGATCATGCCGACGCTCACCTCGGGCAACACCAACGCGCCGACGATCATGATCGGCGAGAAGGCCGCCGACCTCGTGCTGAAGGACGCGGTCTAGCGCATCGCGTCGACGAAGGACGGCGAGGCTTCCATCATGAAGGTGCAGGAGAAGGACGGTGGCGTCAGCGGGAAGGTCGCACACCACAGCGCCTTGCCGGCCCGGCGCGAGGTGATGCCAGTGACGGCGTTCTTGTCCTCGGTCGAATTGCCTTCCATCGCCTTGAACAGCGCCTGCGCGGTGCTGCCCTCGCAGGAGCCTTCGATCTCGCCCTTCTTCTTGGGCTTGCCGGCGACGTCGACCGACTCGCGGATGCCGTCGTTGCCGATCGCCTGGACCATGCATTCGTAAAGGGCGCGCTTGGCGGGCTTCATCCGCGACGCGGTGGCGCCGGTCTGCGCGACGGCCGGCAGGCCTGCCACAACGAGACACAGGGTGACGAGAATCGTTTCCCGGATTGCGCTCATTTTCCAGGTCCTTCCTTCAATCCCAGCGATTCGAGATAGCTCCAGCGCACCGTGCCGTTGGCGAACCGGATGCCGTCGAGATACTGCGCCACGGCCTTGTCGATCACTTCCGGCGCGGGCTTCGGCCCCTTGCCGTCGGCGAAGGCCACGAGTTGGTTCCAGCCTTCGGGACGCGGGATCGACACCACGGTCGAGGGCGTGTCGAGGTTCTTGTAGGTCCAGAACGACCAGCCGATCCCATGCTCCTCGTGCAGGCGGCGGAAGCGTGCGTTCCATTCGTCGGTGAGCTCGCCGGTTTCGCCGAGGAACAGCGGCACGTCGTACTGGTTCGAGAAGTTGAGATGCCGCTGGATGGAGTCGCGCTTCGTCGAGGCCCAGAACGAGTGATAGGTGTAGGCGAGGTTCTTGGCGAAGGGCGGACCGAACATGGCGAAGCTCGAGCTCCACTGCCCGCCCGCCAGGATCACGATGCGCTCGGGATCGACGTCGCGGATCGCCGCCGTCGCCCGCTTGTAGAAGGGCTCGAGCCGCGCGTTCAGCGTCGCCACGTCGTGGTAGGGGGCGGCGGGCTCGTTCAGGATGTCGTAGCCCAGGATCGCGGGATTGCCGCGGTAGCGGCGGGCGATCGCGGCCCACAGCTTGACCGTGAGGTCGCGGTCGCGCGGCACGTAGAACATCAGCGGGTAGCCCGGCCCGTCATCGTGGTTGATGCCGGTCTGGCCGCCGGGCGCGGCATGCAGGTCGGGGATCACATAGAGGCCGGACGCGGCGGCCCAGCCGACCACGCGGTCGAGCAGCGACCAGCCCTCGCCGCCCAGCTCGCCGTCGGACGCCATGAACAACCGCCAGTGCAAGGGCACGCGCACCATGTTGAAGCCGGCCGACTTGATGAAGCGGATGTCGGCCTCGGTGATGTAGGTGTCGCGGTACTGCCGCCAGAACGCCTCGGCGCGCTCCGTCCCCAGGAGGCGATCGAAGGCGCCGTAGATCAGCCGCGGCGACTTCGCGACCTCGAACTTGAACATGTAGCCTTCGGGCATCAGCCAGTTGCCGAGGCTGATCCCCTTGAGCCGCAGGATTCGGCCGTCGGCCTCGACGAAGTTCTTGCCCTCGATGCGTACCAGCCCGCTCTGCGCCGCGGCAGGAGCGGCCAGGCCGAGCACCAACAGGAGAGCGACGAGGAGGCGCATGACGCGACTGTAGCAGGCCGTTAAGCTTCGTTCCGACATGATTCTTTCCTCCTTCCTGCTGCCGATCGCCGTCGCGCTGATCATCATCCTGGTCCAGCGCGTCCGCCTGCCGGTCTTCCTCGCCATCATCGCCACGACGGTGGTCTACGGCATCGCCGCCGACATGACCTTCCAGTCGGTCGGCAAGGCCTTCGGCCTGGGCTTCACCACGGCGCTCGAACAGACCGGCCTGCTGGTGGTCGCCGGCGCCCTCGTGGGCACGCTGCTGCTGCGCACGCCGCTCGGCACCGGCACCTCGGCCGCCATGGGCGCCGCCGCGGGCCTCGGCGCCACCGCCGCGGGCGGCCTCGCGCTGCTGCAGCCCGCCGGCCAGGAAGCGCCGCGCCGCGCGCTCGGCCTCGCCCTCACCCTTCTCGCCGTCGCCTCGCTGGTCGCACCCTCGCCGCTCGCGGTCGCGGCGATCTCGGTGATGAAGACCACGGTGCGCAACGAGCTCCTGATCGCCGTCCCCGTCGCCGCCGTCGCCGTGGCGCTCGGCTGGTGGCACGTCGCGCGCCAGGTGCCCTCGACCGAGACCGTGGGCCGCCTCGACTGGACCTGGATCTGCGTCGGCATCCCCATCGGACTCTTGATCCTGCAGTCGGTCGCGCAGATGCCGAGCGAGCCGCTGGGCAAGGGCGGCGCGCGCGAGTTCTACATCGGCATCTCCAAGCCGCTGATGCTGACGGCCATCGCCATCACGCTCGCCATCGTGTTCGCCCGCCGCTGGGAGCCCTCGGCGCTGGCCGGCCGCTCCTGGGCGCCGCTCTTGCTGGCGGTCGGCGCCTCGGGCGGCCTCGCCCGCGTCTTCGAGGAGACCGGCATGGCCGAGCTGCTGGCCGAGTACGTGCTCCACCCGCGCTACGGCGTGCTGACGCCCTTCCTCGCCGCGGCCGTCGTGAAGACCATGCAGGGCAACACGCTCACCGCCGTGCTGACCGCCTCGGGCATGGTCGAGCCGATGCTGCCGGCGCTCGGCCTCGACAGCGCCTCCGGCCGCGCCATCGCCGCGGCGGCCGTCGGTGCCGGCTCGATGGCGATCTGCCACGTCAACGATCCGTTCTTCTGGATCGCCGCCCACATCGGACGCCTGTCGCCCGGCCGAGCGCTCTACGTGATCTCGCTCGGCAGCGTCGTGATGGCGTCGGGCGCGCTGGTCGTGATCGCGGCCGCGCGCCAGTTCATCTAGCTAGTCGTACCCGGCCTAATCCTCATGTTCCTCTCCCCTTCGGGGAGAGGTTAGGTGAGGGGTCGCGAGGGCGTGCTCGATCTCGATCCAAATACCTTCGGGATTCTGGACGACATCACTCGCCCAGAAGCGCATCACCCGCCACCCCAGACGCTCCATCGCCGAAGTCCGTCGGCGATCGGCTTCGACCTGGAAAGCGTGCTGCTCCCCGTCGACCTCCACGACCAGCCTTCGCGAAATGCAGGCAAAGTCAGCGAAGTAACGGCCGATGGGATGCTGACGACGGAATTTCACTCCGCTCAGGCGTCTTGCCCTCAGCAATTCCCAGCACACCTTCTCTGCTCGACTGCCATCGCGCCGCAACTCACGGGCACGCGCCACGATAGCTTCGCCGTTCTTCATGCCCCCTCACCTAGCCTCTCCCCCTGCGGGGGAGAGGAACATGAGTGGGAAATGAGGCCGAAGGTGGATCAGTCGAGCTTGACGCCCGAGGCCTGGACGGCGGGCGCCCAGAGCTTGCGGTCCTCGGCCACGAACTCGTCGAAGCCCTTGCGGCCGGGCGGCGGCATGTCGAGGCCGAGATCGTCGTTCCAGCGCTTCTGGATCTCGGGGTTCTTCAGCGCCTCGCCGATCGCGCCCTCGAGCTTCGCGAGGATCGGCTCGGGCGTGCCGGCCGGCGCGCCGATGCCGTACCACGAAGTGGCGACGTAGCCCGGCACCGTCTCGGCGATCGCCGGGATGTCGGGTGCGGCCTTCGAGCGCTCGGCCGAAGTGACGCCCAGCCCCTTCAGCTTGCCCGCCCGCACGTGCGGCAGCATCGAGGGCATGTTGGCGAACATCATGTTCACCGTGCCGGCCATCAGGTCGTGATAGACGGGGCCCGCGCCCTTGTAGGGCACGTGGATGATGTCGACGCCCGCAAGCTTCTTGAAGAGCTCGCCGCTGAGATGCAGCGACGTGCCCGGCCCCGATGAGGCGAAGGAGTACTTGTCCGGCTCCTTCTTGCAGAGCGCGATCAGCTCCGCGACGTTGTTGGCCGGCAGCGACGGCGTGACGCCCAGCAGGTTGGCGAGCAGCGCCACGCGCGAGACGCCCACGATGTCCTTGTCCGGGTTGTAGGGCAGCTTCGAGTAGAGCATCGGGTTCAGCGTGTGGCTGGCCACCGTGATCAGCCCCAGCGTGTAGCCGTCGGGCGTGGCGCGCGCGAGCTCGGCCGTGCCGATGTTGCCGCCGGCGCCGCCCTTGTTCTCGACGACGAACTGCTGGCCGAGCAGCTTGGTGAGCTGGTCGCACATCAGCCGGCTCACCGTGTCGGTGCCGCCGCCCGGCGCGAACGGGCAGATGAAGCGCACGGTCTTGGCCGGCCAGGCGGCCTGGCCCCATGACGAGGTCGACTGGAGGATGGCGGGCGCGGCGAGGCCCGCGACCAGGAGGCTGCGTCTTTTCATGAAGGCGTTTCCTGTCCTGTTTCTTGGATTTGTGGACACACCAGCGTAACGCCCTCCACTACACTGTCCAGATGACAGAGCCGCAGAGCGTCCAGGGCTATATCGACCAGACCCCCTCCTGGCCCGACGGGACGCCCACGCCCAGCGTGCCCATGACCCGCATGCAGTGGCGGATCTGGCTGCTGGCCACGGCCGGCAAGTTCTTCGAGGGCATGGTCGTCTTCATGACCGGCGTGGCCCTGCCGCTGCTCGTCAAGGAATTCGACCTCTCGCCCGCCGCCAAGGGCGTGGTGGGCGCTGCCCCCCTGGCCGGCATCATGGTCGGCGCCATCGCGCTCGGCGGCCTCGCCGACGTCTGGGGTCGCCGCCGCATGTTCGTGATCGAGATGGCGGTGTTCGTCGTCTTCCTGGTCGGCCTCGCGCTCAGCCCCTCCTTCTACTGGCTGATCTTCTTCCTGTTCGGCGTCGGCGTGGCGCTGGGCTGCGACTACCCCACCGCCCATCTCGTGATCTCCGAGAGCATCCCGAGCCGCGACCGCGGCAAGCTGGTGCTGGGAGCCTTCGCCTTCCAGGCGGTCGGCGCGCTCGCCGGCACGGCGATGGGCTACGCCATCCTGGTCGCCGATCCCGCGCTTTATGCCTGGCGCTGGATGTACGCCATCGTGGTCGTGCCGGCGGCGTTCGTCGTGATCGCGCGCCTGTTCATCGCCGACAGCGGCCAGTGGCTGATGAGCCGCGGCCGCCGCGCCGAGGCCGAGCACGAGCTGGCGCGGCTGCTCGAACGCGAGCCGCCTTACCCCAAGAAGGTCCGGCTCGCCGAGACGGTCGATCCCGATGCGGCGCTGCACAGCCGCACCAAGGATTGGCACGATGCGCGGCGCGGCCGCTGGCGCGACCTGTTCAACAAGAAGAACCGCCGCGCCACCATCCTCGCTTCCGTGCCGTGGTTCCTGCAGGACCTCGGCACCTATGGCATCGGCATCTTCACGCCGACCATCCTGGCCCACACGGTGGGCCACGAGATCGTGCAGAGCAGCAGCGTGGCCGCGATCGTCGCGCGCGACATCGAGGCGGCGAAGGGCGCGGCTTTCGTCGACACGCTGCTGGTCGTGGGCATCGTTGCCGCCGTGTTCCTTGCCGACCGGATCGGCCGCATCCGGCTGCAGGTCTGGGGCTTCATCGGCTGCGCCGTCGGGCTGGCGCTCGCCGGCCTGCAGGCTCATGTCGACGAGCCGGCGCGCACGCTCCTTCTGTTCGGCGGCTTCATGATCTTCAACTTCATGACCAACATCGGCCCCAACGCGCAGACCTACCTGCTGGCGGGCGAGGTCTTCCCGACCAACATCCGCGGCAAGGGCGCGGGCTTCGCCGCGGCCTTCGCCAAGGTGGGCGCGGTGATCACCGCCTTCGTCTTCCCCGTCGTGCTGGCGAGCTACGGCACCGATTTCCTGCTGGCCGGCCTCGTCTGCACTTCGCTGCTGGGCGCGCTGCTCACCTGGTGGTTCCGCATAGAGACCAAGGGCGTGAACCTGGAGGAGATCGGCCGCTGAGCTGAGGTAAGCTCGGCGGCAAATGGACTCGCCCATCCGGGAGCTGCTGCGGCTTCCCGACTTTCTCCGCCTGTGGCTGGTCGGCGCCTTCGCCAACGCGATGCGCTGGCTGGAGCTGCTCGCCTCCGGCCTGTTCGCGTGGGAGGCGACCCACTCGGCCTTCGCCGTCACCGTCGTCGTCGCGCTGCGCCAGATCCCGCAGCTCCTGTTCGGCGCCTTCGCGGGCGCGGTCTCCGAGGCGCTGAACCGCAAGACGATCTTCATGTTGGCGCTCCTCATCCCGGCGCTGATCTCGACCGTGCTGGCCACGCTCGCCTTCACCGGCCATCTCGAGGTCTGGCACGTCGCCGTCGGCAACCTCGTGAGCGGCACGATGTGGGCCACCGAGATGTCGACCCGCCGGCGCATGGTCGGCGAGGTCGCGGGCCCGCACAGGATCGTCAACGCCATCGCGCTCGACAGCGTCACCTCGGCCGCAACGCGCGCCATCGGCCCGCTGCTGGGCGGCATCGCCTTCCAGTGGCTCGGCATGAAGGGCGCCTACACGCTGACGGCCCTCGTGCAGTTCGCCGGCGCCTTCGCGATCGCGGGCCTCGTGCACAGCCAGGTGACGCGCCGCCTCGACCTCGCGCGCATCCCGCACGAGATCGCCGAGGGGCTGCGCTTCGCCTGGACCAAGAACACGATCCTCTTGGTCTTCGGCATCACCATCGTCACCAACGCGTTCGCCTTCGCCTACTCGGGGCTGGTGGCGCCGCTGGGCCAGGGCGCGTTCGGCGTGTCGCCGGCGCTGGTCGGCCTGCTGGCCGCCGCCGAGCCGATCGGCGGCCTGATGGGCGGCGCGCTGATCGCGGCCGGCGTGCTGCGCATGGAGAGCGCCGCCGCTCGGCGCCTCGCCTTCTCGGGAGGTGCTGCGCTCTTCATGGTGGCGCTGATCCTGATGGCGCTCTCGCCCTCCTACTGGCTCGCCTTCACCCTGCTTGTGCTGGGCGGCTTCGGCACGGCAGGCTTCGGCAACATGCAATCGACCCTGATGCTCACCGAGGCCCCGCCCGAAGTCAGGAGCCGCCTGATGGGCATCGTCACGGTCTGCATCGGCACCGGACCCTTGGGCCAGCTCGCCGCCGGCGCGATCTCCGACGAGATCGGACCCCGCGGCGCGGTGATCGTGCTCGCCGCCGCCGGCCTCGTGCTGACGGCGTGGCTGTCGTGGATCCTGAAGCGGCCGACGCCGCAGCCGCCCGCCGTATGACCCTCTTTCGCCCGGCTCGCGATCAGACACCCAGGGAGTTGCGGCTCGGCGGCGCGATCCTGCTGGTCCTCGGCCTGATCGTCGCGGCCTGCGGCGTCACGATCGCCGGAGCCATCGACCTGTCGGCATCGTCCGGCCTGCACCGGGCGGGACAGATCGCCCTCATCGCCTCCTTCCTCGTGTTTGGCGCAGCGGCGATCGTGCAGGGCCTGTTGCAGCTCCTGTTCCTGCGTCGCAGCCAGACGCTGCTCCGGCTCATCTTCGCGATCTGCGTGCTGCTCGCCGCCGCGGACATCGTCGTCGCACTGATCGCGGGTTGACGGCCGCGCGACGCATTTTCCGAACACGAGTTGTTCGGGAACTGTTCGTCCGGACATTCGCAAAGCGACGGCTCGCTTGAACTGGACGAATCTCACCGACTCAGGTCCGAATCGCGGACTTGTTCGGCCTTGCTCACAGGTCCAAACAAAAAAGGCCGGCGCGAGAAGCACCAGCCTATACAGAAATCATACCAGAATCTGCTGAACCTGCAACTCACGTTGCCACGAGCTTTTGCTGGCAGTGCATGCAACGGCGGCAACAGCCTTCGACGCTCTCGGACATTGCCAAGGCATGGCGGCTTGTAACCAAGCCGCGGCCTGTCGCTCCTCCGGCCTGGCGGCTGAGCTTTGCCCAGCTGCTAGGCCCAGTAGTGCCCATCAGGTGTCGAGCGTTTGCCGAAGATCGCTTCGCCGACGCGCACCACGTCGGCGCCCTGGGCGATCGCCTCCTCGAAGTCGCCGGACATGCCCATCGACAGCTCGGCGAGCGCACCGTTCTGCTTCACCGCGTCGTCGCGCAACCGGCGCAGCAACTGGAAGCAGGGACGCACGCGCTCGGCTTCCGCGCTGAACAGCGCCAGCGTCATCAGCCCACGCGGCTTCAACCGCGAGAAGCGCGGCAGCTCCGCCACGAAGTCACCGAGCGCTTCGGGTGCCAGGC
>SCVT01000584.1 GCA_004296815.1 Reyranella sp.
GCTCTTCCGATCTCGGCAGCACGCCGACCAGCGTGCCGATGAAGACGCCGATGAAGCAGTAGACAAGGTTGATCGGATCGAGGGCTACCGCGAAGCCCTGGCCCAGCCCGGCAAGCACGTCCATCGCGTCAGCCCGCCAGCCAGGAGAGATACGGCAACCCCTCGAGCCAGCTCCCCTTGGGAAGCTGCACGAGGAGAACCTTCTCCAGGACGTACCAGACGCCGACCGATGCCACGAGCGAGATCGGGATCGAGAGCTTCGGCGACACCGGATCGACGACGGTCATCAGGAACAGCAGCAGCGCCAGGCTGCAAACGACGAACCCGAGCTGCTGGAACAGGAAGCCGAAGGCGATCAGCGCGCTGATCACCATGACGACGTTGCGCCAGCGCGCGCCGCGCCACAGCTCGCCCAGCACCGGCCCCTCGCCGCGCACTCCCGCGAGCACGATCGAGACCGAGAGCGCGGAGATGCCGATGCCCAGCCAGAAGAAGACGAACCCCGAACCCGGCTCGCGCAGCGTGCCAAGTTCCAGGAGCCAGCCTTGCCACGTCACGAAGGCGCCGACGGCCAGCCAGAACAGGCCGCCCCAGAGCTCGGCGCGACGCAGCACGATCAGGACTTCTTGCCCAGGCCCAGTTGCTCGACGACCAGACGCTGCTCGTCGAACTGCTGCTGCGCGAACTTCGCGTAGTCGGCCGTGTTCATGTAGCGCTTGGGATAGTCGTACTTGACGCGCAGCTCGGCGACCTTGGGATCGTCGAGCGCTTCCTTGAAAGCGTCGTGCAGCTTCTTGACGATCGCCGGATCGATACCCTTCGGGCCAGCGAGGCCGAACGGCGAGTCGAGCGTCAGGTCGAAGCCTGCTTCCTTGAGCGTCGGCACGTTTGGCCAGCGCGGGTTGCGCTCCTGCGTCCAGATGCAGAGCAGGCGGAACTTGCCGGCGTCGACCAGCGGCGCCCAGCCTGTCGCGTCGGCATCGGCCATGACGTGCCCGCCCTCCAGCGCCGCCCATCCCTCCGGACCGCCCTTGAACGGCACGTGGGTAAACTTCACGCCGGCCTTGTGCGCGATCTGCTCCATGCCGATGTGCAGCGAGCTGCCGGCGCCGGGCGTGGCATAGGTGAACTTGCTCGGGTTCGCCTTGGCGAACTCGATCACGTCAGCGAAGGTCTTGATCGGCGAGTCGGCACGAACCACGACGCCGAACGTGTAGGCCGAGGTGTGCAGGATCCAGGTGAAGTCCTTCATCGGATCGTACGGGGTCTTCTGCATGTGCGGCAGGCGGAAGACCGTCACCGGCATCTGCGAGATCGTGTAGCCGTCGGGCTTGGCGGTGGCGGCCATGCTGGCCGGACCGGTCGTGCCCGAGCCGCCGGTGCGGTTGTCGATGATCACCGGCTGGCCGAGGATCTTGGCCGCGGCATCGCCCATGGCGCGGTGCCACACGTCGACGCCGCTGCCGGCCGGCCACGGCATGATGAGCGTGATCGGCTTGTTGGGGAAATCCTTGGCGCCCTGCGCCTGCAGGATCGACGGAGATCGGAAGAGC
>SCVT01000585.1 GCA_004296815.1 Reyranella sp.
GCCATCGGCATCTCCCAGCAGCAGCAGCGCGCCGGTGCAGAGCGTAGCGCCTACGCCTGGCAGGCGGCGCAGCTGCGCCAGGCCGCCGCCGCCGACGAGGAGCGCGCCCGCCGGGAGGAGCAGGAGGGCGAGGCCGATGCCGAGGCCGCTCGCCGCAAGGCCGCGCAGCGCATCGGCACCTCGCAGGCTCGCCTGGCCGCTCAGGGCAGCGACCTGCTGGGCTCACCGATCGACGTGCTGGGCGACATCAAGGCCGAGGGCGAGCAGGACGCGCTCTCGCTGCGCTATCGCGGCATGCGCGACGCCTGGGAGCATCGCGTGCGTGCCGCGGCGCGCCAGGCCGAGGCGCGGCGCTACGATGGGGAGGGCGCTGCCGTCGATCCGACCCTGGGCATCGTACGCTCGCTTCTCTCCTGACGGCAGAAAGGGCGCCTCGCGGCGCCCTTTCCGGTCTTGTGCTTCGTCGTAACGCGATCAGCCGCCCGACTTGGTCCGCGCGGGCGCCGGACGATCGTCCTTGTAGTCGGGCATCGCCTTCAGCGTGTCCTTGGTCCAGCTGGTCTTCACCAGCAGGTCCTTGCCGTCGCGCTCGATCTTGAGGTCGCTCCACTTCACGGCGACGTTCTTGGCGCCCATGCCGAGGAAGCCGCCGACCGAGACGACGACCGTCTTGATGGCGCCGTCCGGGCCCACGAAGACTTCCTCGATCTTGCCGACCGTCTCCTTGGCGTCGTTCTTCACGGTGGCGCCGATCACGGCACTGCCCGAGACATTGCCCTCGGCGTTGAAGTCGCCGCCGGCGCGGGTGTCCGGCGCGGTGTTGGCCGCCGTCTGAGTGCTGTTCGCCGGTGCCGGCTTGGCCGTATCGCTCGTCGTCCAGACGCCGGCGTCATTGAAGACCTGGCCGCGCCACGACGCGTCCGAATACTTGTACTCGGGCTTCGCCTTGAGCTGGTCCTTGGTCATGTTGACCGTGACCTTCTCGCCGTTCTCCGAGACGTTCAGCTCGCTCCACGCGAGGCGAACTTCGCGCTCGCCGACGCCCAGGAAGCCGCCGACGCCGACCATGACGCTGTCGACCTTGCCGTCCTTGCCGATGAACACCGACTTGATCTCGCCGATCGTCTCGTTCTGGGCGTTCTGGATGTTGCGGCCGATCAGCTTGCGCGTGTCGGCGCTGGCGGCCGGGGCAGCCATCGGCTTGGCGGCGGGCGCCGTCGCCGCCGGCGGGGTGGCGGCCTGCTGCGGATTGGCGGACGGCGCCTGGGCATAGGCCGCGGCGGCGCCCGAGGTTATGAGGGCTGCGAGAACGATGCGCTTCAACATGAGCTTACTCCCTGGCAATGAAACGGGCTGACACTGCCTTCCGAACGGGCACACAGGCGGCTCGTTGCAGCCGATGTGGGATTCTTCACGGCCGTTCCGCCGCGATGGCCGGACGCGCGAAGGGCGGGCTGCCTTGACGGGCAGCTCGCCCTTGATTGCAATCCTTTCTCAGCGACGCGCTACGTGCGCGTCGTCGGCACGATCGCATCTACCAGTCGGGTGGCCGCCTCGCCGGCCTTCTCGCCGAGGTGCGCGTCTTTGAGTTGGTCGCCGACCGCGTGGAGCTGGTCCTCGACCACGTGCTTGGCCTTGTCGAGCGCGTCGCGCCCAGCGTCGATCGCCTGGGCACCGGTCTTGCCGAGCACCTGCTTCTCCGCCTGCGAGACGGGCAGGGCCGCGCCGATCAGCGCGCCGATCGCCGTGCCCAGCGCCGCGACGAGGATCGGTTGCTCCTCGAACAGTTTCTTCATCGCCTGTTGCGTGTCGGACGCGAGGCGGCTCGCCTCGTCCGTCAGCTCGTGTGCGCGCTGCTCGCCGTCCTTCAGCAGGTGCTCCGCGCCGGCCACCCCGTCGTGCAGGGCACGCCGCGCATGATCGACCGCATCGTGTGCGACGGAACTCACGCCGTTCGTCGCGCCCGTCACCTTGTCGGTGGCGGCACCGGTCGCTCCGGCGACCGTGTTGGCAACCCCCTTCACCGCCCCCTTGACCTGGCCGGTCACGCTGTCGGCCGCGCCCGCGATCCTGTCGGAGGCCTGGCCTGCGACGGACTTCGCCGTGTCCGCCACGGCGCCAGCCATGGAGCCCGCCGCGCTGGCGACCGTGCCGGCTGCGCTGCGCACGCCGCTGGCGGCGGTGGAGGCCGCCGAGCCGCCGGCCGATGCCGCGGCCCGGATCGCGGAGTTGGCGACCGACATCACGTCGCCGCCGCTCGTCTTGGTCAGCATCATGGTGAGGCCGGCGCCGATCAGCAGCGCCGCACCCGGATTGTTGCGCGCCGATTCGGCGAGGCTCTTGACCAGCGAGAGGCTGGCGTCGCGCACGACGCCGGTGATCTCGTGGGAGATTGCCTGACCGGTCACGCCCTCGCGGAGCTGGCCGAGCGTGTTGGCGAGTCCGGCACGCTGTGCCTCGGCCTCGCGCTGCAGGTGGCTGCTCTCTCTCATGTCAGGCTCTCCTTCGCCATGCGGGCGTCGCGTTCGAGGGAATTGATCGTGCGCTGCGGGGTCGGATGGATGTTGCCGAACTGCTTCTTGGCCGCCGTCAGCAGGACGATGCCGCCGACGGCCGCGCCGCCGGCCACGATCAGGATGGCCCAGTGCGGCGCGAGGCCGCCGTTGATCAGGGCCGCTACCACCGCCTGCAGCAGCAGGACGAGCGCGGCGATCAGGAAGGCCGCGCCGATCAGCATCATGGCGAGACAGGCGACCACGTTGTCGCGCAGCTCCATGGCTTTTTCACCGATCTCGGCGCGGGCCAGCCGCACCTCGGTCTGCAGGAGATCGGCGCTGCGGGCCAGCGCGTCGCTGACCAGCCCGACGACGCCGGGCTTCATGTTGAGATTTTCGTTGGCGTGCATGATGCTCCCCTTCAGGCGTCGCTGCGTCCGTCGCTGGGCGCATCGTTCGGCTTGTCCGTCACGAGCCCGGCCTTGACGACGCGCGAGAGCGCGAAGCCCACCACGGCAGCGCCGGCCAGCAGCACCAGCGGCTGCTTCTTGCCGAACTCCGTCGCCATCCCGAGCAGCTCGCCGGCCGACTTGTCGCGCAGGTCGTCGGCCAGACGATCGATGCGCGCGCCCGTCGAGCGCACGTAGTCGGCGACCGCGGGCGACTGGTCCTGCAGCGACGAGGCCAGCGTCTCGGCGGTCTTGCCGATCGCTGCGACGGTGTCGGCGCCGGCGCGCGTTCCGCGCGCCGCCAGCTCCTCGGCCTTGTCGCCGACCTTCGCCTTGATCTCGTGGGCTGCGGCGCCCAGCTGGCCGCGCGCTTCGCTCGCGAGCGCGCCGCCCAGATCGCCGCCCTGTTTTCCGAAGGTGGTGCCGTTGGGTGCTTCCGCCATGTGCTCGCTCCGTTGTTCGTGTGAGGCCGCAACGGCGCGTGGTGTCGTTCGTTCCGCGCGCGCCCGAATAACGCCGCGGCGACACGACTTGCGTACGCTGGCGACCCGAGTTCGCGAATTTCAATCCGCTCTCGCAGCCGCGCGGCGCGACGTCCGTTGGCCGGTCGTCGGTGCCACCTCCGGGCGGCGTCTCGACCGGCGCTCTCCGGTCCCGCATTCTCTCCAGGGGTGCGGGTCCGGAGTTCCGGTCGGCGGAGGAGAGGCCCGTGAGGATCGCCACCTTCAACGTCAACGGCGTCAACGGCCGCCTGCCGGTGCTGCTGCGCTGGCTCGCCGAGGCGAGGCCCGACATCGTCTGCCTGCAGGAGCTGAAGGCACCCGATGAACGCTTTCCCGCGCTGGCGCTGGCCGAGGCGGGCTACGGCTCGATCTGGCACGGGCAGAAGAGCTGGAACGGCGTCGCCATCCTGCGGCGCGGCGCCATGCCGGTGGAGATCGGTCGCGGCCTCCCGGGCGATCCGGGGGACCTGCACAGCCGCTACATCGAGGCCGATATCGACGGGCTCACCGTCGCCTGCCTCTACCTGCCCAACGGCAATCCCGCGCCGGGACCGAAGTTCGACTACAAGCTCGGCTGGTTCGCCCGCCTGCAGCGCCATGCCGGAAAGCTCCTGAAAGCGAAGCGGCCCGTCGTGCTGGCCGGCGACTTCAACGCCATCCCGACCGAGCTCGACGTCTACAAGCCGGAGAGCTGGGTGGATGACGCGCTGTTCCGGCCCGAGGTGCGCCGCGCCTTCAAGTCGCTGGTCGGGCAGGGCTGGACCGACGCCGTGCGCCATCTTCACCCGCAGGAGCGGATCTACACGTTCTGGGACTATTTCCGGAATGCCTGGGCGCGCAACGCCGGCCTGCGCATCGACCACCTCCTGCTGAACCCGGCCGTCGCCGGACGGCTGCGCGCGGCCGGCGTCGACCGCGAGGTGCGCGGCTGGGAGAAGGCCAGCGACCATGCGCCGGTGTGGATCGAGTTGGCGTTGCGTGCCGCCACGCGCCGGGCCGGGAAGGGCAAGGCGGTCGCGGTGAAGCGCAGGAAGAAGAGTTGACGCCGCGGTGTCGTCGGTATCGTCAGGTCGATCCGCCGCGCGGCCCCTTCGGCGGCCGGCCCTTGACGTCCTCGTTCGGGCTGCCCGGAATCGCCGCGCCGCCGTCGTCGCGCGTCGTGCGCGGCGAGGACCTGGCCCGCTCCTGCGCCTGCGAGGGGGCGCCGCCGGCGCCGGGGTTCAGGCGCTGATAGTCCTTCTCCGGCGACAGCTTGCTCTTGTCCTGGGGCATGACGCGCTCCGTGTCCCTTTCCAGGTGAACGCCTCTCGACTCGGACCCGTTGCGCCGGCGGCTGTCGGCTCGTGCACTATCACCGCTCTTCACCCAACCCTCCCCGGTTTCTCTCACTGAGATGAGGCAGGTTCACCTGCCTTGCGATGACGTCGAGCGCCGGGCGTCGATCAGTCGTCGCGACGGTTCCTGGTCGGTCCGGTCTTCCAGCGCAGCGCCCCGCGTTCTCGTTCGGCCGCCTCGGCGCGCTCGCGCGCCCGGCGCCCCGTACCGCGTGTGTCCTTCGGCCGCGCGACCGTCTCGAGCGCATCGATCGTCCGCTCGTCCAGCGTGAACTGCCAGGTCGCGCCCTTCGTCACGGCGGACGGCACCAGCCGCGCGAAGGCATCGCGGTCCTCCGCCCGTTCGAACACGACGAGGGCCCCCGCGGGCCCCGCCCGGACGGGCGTGGCCGCATACCGGCCCGTACAGGCCAGGCGGCTGCAGGCGCGGAGGGCAAGCCCCGCCGCGTCGCGCAGCCCGTCGGCTTGGTGCGCCGGCGCGCCGGCTTCCAGGGGCACGATGGCGAGGATCGTGTGCCAGGTCTCCGCCCGTTCGGAGATCGCGGCCCAGCTGATGCGCGGCATGTCGGCCAGGCTCACTCGGCGGGCGCGTTCGCCGCAGCGTCCGGCGCCGGTTTGAGCGCGCGCTGCTGCAGGCGCTCGCGAAAGGCCTGCAGGGAGGCAAGCCGGCGCACCCGGGCGAGAGCCCGGAGCGCCGACACCTCGCGGCGGGCGATCTCGGCGGCCCGCCGTGTCCCCGATCGCACCATGCGCCGGCTCAAAGCGTCGGGAAGTGCCGCGGCCAACGCGCGGGCGGCAGCACGACGGCGCCGGGCGCGCCGGCGACCAGTTGATCCACCGTGTCGACCAGCGCCGTGGCCGACCACGGCTTGCTGATCTGCGGCCGG
>SCVT01000586.1 GCA_004296815.1 Reyranella sp.
GGAAGTTGGCGGCGTAGCTGAGATCGTTGCGCGGATAGACGAAGGGCTGGCCGACCGAATACTTGTAGGCCATCGCCGCGATGGTCGGCATCTTGGCGACCAGGCGGTACGACGCGACCATGCGCTGGTGCGGATCGTTGATGTCGAGCGAGTCGTGATAGAAGGCGGAGAGGGCGCCCACGACGCCGCAGCAGATCGCCATCGGATGGGCGTCGCGGCGGAAGCCGCGATAGAACTGGCTGAGCTGCTCATGGACCATCGTGTGGTTCGTGATGTCCTTCACGAACTTGTCCTTCTGGACCTTGTTCGGCAGATCGCCCTTCATCAGCAGATAGGCGACGTCCATGAAGTCGCTCTGCTCGGCGAGGTCGGCGATGTTGTAGCCACGATGGAGCAGGATGCCCTGGTCGCCGTCGATGTAGGTGATCTTGGAGCCGCACGAGCCGGTCGAGGTGAAGCCCGGATCGTAGGTGAACATCCCTGATTCGCCGTAGAACTTGCGAACGTCGACCAGGCGCGGCCCGATGGTCCCGTGGATGATCGGCATCTCGTAGGTTTTGCCGGTTTCGTTATCGGTCAGCGTCGCGGTCGATTTGGCCATTTGATGAACTCTTTCAGCTCGATTCAGGCAAGGCGCAGACACCCTGCGGGAGGGTTCTTCGCCGGTTCGAGGGCACCCTAACAAGCCGCTCCTGAGGGCGCAATTGTGCAGCCAGACCGCTATTTCGCGGGGCGTAGAATACCCGTCAGCCGGCCGTCGATCAGGACGAGCGCCGCCCCGATCAGGCCCATTCCGGCGAGCTGTTCTGTCTTCATTTCTTCATCGAGGAAGACCGCGCCCAATGGCACGGCGGCGGCCGGTATCAGGAGCGTCACCAGCAGCAGATTGGTGGAACCGGCCGCCTGGAGAATGCGGAAATAGAGGATGTAGGCCAGCGCCGTCGACAGGAGCGCGAGTCCTGCCATCGCGGCCCAGACGGTCGACGTCGGCACGCCCAGGAGCCAGGGGCGATCGACGGCCAACATGATCGGAAGAATCAACACGGCGCTGGCCGTGAGCTGGCCTGCGGCTGCCTCGATCGGCGACACGCCCATCGTGGCGAAGCGTCGGCCGTAGACTCCGGCGAAGGCATAGGACAGTGCCGCGCCGAGACAGGCGATCTGCCCCCACGTGCCGCTCGAGGCGGTGAGCGCTCCCGGCCCGACGAGCGTCGCGACACCGCACAGGCCGAGCAGAAGGGCCACGACCTTCCTCCAGCCGATGCGCTCGTCATCCGTGAGGAAGTGCGCGACGACCAGGGTGAAGAGCGGCGTCGTGGCATTCAGGATCGCGGCGAGGCCCGAGGCGATCTGCGTCTGGCCCCAGAAGATCAGGCCGAACGGCACGAGATTGTTCAGCACACCCATCGCCGCGTAGCTCGTCCCCGGCGTTCCGCTCCGGAACAGCGATCGGCCAGTGGCGACAAGCACGAGATTGAGCGCGAGGGCAGCGAGGGCCACGCGGCCGAACACGACGGTGAGTGGCTGCAGTTCGGCCACGGCGACCTTGGCGAAGAAGAACGAGCCGCCCCACAGGATCGCGAGCAGGACAAGGAGGGACCATTCGCGGGCGCGCATCGCCCGCTGCTCTCACGTCCTCCGGTTTCGATCTATCCGCTGGCCGCCAGCAATGTCACCTTGCTCTCGGCATGGCCGAGGACGGCGAGCATCTTGGGGCACCACTACTCTTAACTCTGCACCTGCACCTTCGCCCAGGTGTCCCGCAGCTCGATCGTGCGGTTGAATACCAGAGCGTCCGGCCGGCTCGTCAGGTCCGGGCAGAAATAGCCCAGCCGCTCGAGCTGCACGGCTTCCCCGGTAGCCGTCTCCGCCAGTGAGGGCTCCAGCAGCGCGCCCGACAGGACTTCGAGCGAGCCTGGATTCAGGTCGGCGTCGAGATCGCCACCGGCGCCCGGGTCAGGCCGATTGAAGAGCGTGCTGTACAATCGCACTTCGGCGGGAAGTGCATGCCGGGCGGACACCCAGTGCAGGGTGGCCTTTACCTTTCGACCGTCCGGCGCGTTGCCGCCACGGCTCGCAGGATCGTAGGTGCAACGCAGTTCCACGACGTTGCCGGCGGCATCCTTGACCACCTCGCGGCAGGTGACGAGATAGGCGTAGCGCAACCTGACCTCTCGTCCGACGGCCAGCCGGAAGAACTTGTTCGACGGATTCTCCATGAAGTCGTCGCGCTCGACGAAGATTTCCCTGCCGAACCGAAGGGTACGCGTGCCGGCGTCCGGATTCCCCGGATGGTTGACGGCCTCCAGCTCTTCGAATTGGTCTTCGGGATAGTTCTCGATCACGAGCTTGAGTGGTCGCAGGACCGCCATGCGCCGCTGCGCCACCTGATTGAGATGGTCGCGGATCGAGTGATCGAACATGGCGATGTCGACGACGCTGTTTGCCTTGGACATGCCGATGCGTCGAACAAAGTCGCGAATCGCCTCCGGCGGCACGCCGCGACGGCGCAGGCCTGCCAGTGTCGGCATGCGCGGATCGTCCCAGCCGCTCACGATGCCGCGGCGCACCAGATCCGTCAGATGGCGCTTGGAGAGGACCGTGTAGCCGAGATTGAGCCGGGCGAACTCGGTCTGGCGCGGGCGCGACGGGACCGGCAGGTGGTCGAGGAACCAGTCGTAGAGCGGACGATGATCCGCGAACTCCAGGGTACAGAGCGAATGCGTGATGTGTTCGATGGCGTCGGACTGGCCGTGCGCGAAATCATAGGTCGGGTATATGCACCACTGCGTCCCGGTGCGCGGGTGAGCCGCGTGCAGGATGCGATACAGGACGGGGTCGCGCAGGTTCATGTTGCCGGACGAAAGGTCGATCTTCGCTCGCAGCACGCAGGCACCGTTGGGAAACTTGCCGGCGCGCATATCACGAAACAGGCCGAGATTCGTTTCCACCGAGCGGTCGCGATCTGGCGAGGCGCGGCCCGGTTCCGTCAGCGTGCCGCGCATCGCCCGCATCTCGTCGGGCGGCGTGTCGTCGACATAGGCGCGGCCGGCGCCAATGAGGTGCTCGGCCCACTCGTACAACGTCTGGAAATAGTCCGACGCATGGTGCAGATGCTCGCCCCAGTCGAAGCCGAGCCAATGTACGTCCCGCTTGATGGCGTCGATATATTCCTGCTCCTCCTTCACCGGGTTGGTATCGTCGAAGCGAAGGTGGCAGCGGCCGCCATATTCCGTCGCAAGTCCGAAATTCAGGCAGATCGACTTTGCGTGGCCGAGATGCAGATAGCCGTTCGGCTCCGGTGGAAAGCGGGTAACGATGCTCTGCACTTGTCCGCGGGCGAGATCGGCTTGAACCAGGTCGCGAATGAAATCCCTGGCCTCTTCGTTCGCAGTGGCCTCCAGCATCGGCTTCTTGTCATCCATTTGCTGTCACCTCTATCCGGCAGCCGCCAGCAATCGCACTTTGCTCTCGGCGGGTCCCAACACGGCCAGCACTTCGAAGATGCCAGGCGACGCGGTCGAACCGGTCAGCGCGACGCGGAGCGGCTGGGCCACCTGGCCCAACTTCACGCCGTTCGCTTCGGCGAATTTGCGGACCATCTCCTCGAGCGACTTCTCGCTCCAGTCGTTGGCCTGGGCGTCGATCTCGGCAGCGAGCTTGCCCATCAGAGCCTTGGCGTCGGCGTTCAGCACGGCGCGCGCCTTGTCATCGGCGATCGGTGGCGCGCCGGCGCGGGCGTAGAACAGGAGATTGTCGGCAAGCTCGATCAGCGTGCGCGCGCGCGGCTTCAAGCCGTTCAGGCCGCGCACGATGCGATCGCGGCCGGCGCCGTCGACCGGCGCGCCAAGCGTCTCCTCGATGCGCGGCAAGACGAGCGGTAGCAGCTCGGCATCCGGCGTCTCACGCATGTAGTGCGCGTTGAGGTTGGTGAGCTTGGCCATGTCGAACCGTGAGGCCGAGCGGCCCACACCGTCGAGGTCGAACCACTCGATCGCCTGCTGCGTCGAGATGATCTCGTCGTCGCCGTGGCCCCAGCCGAGGCGCAGCAGATAGTTGCGCAGCGCGGCGGGCAGGAAGCCCATGTCGCGATAGGCATCGACGCCCAGCGCTCCGTGGCGCTTGCTGAGCTTGGCGCCGTCCGGTCCGTGGATCAGCGGGATGTGCGCATAGACCGGCTCGGGCCAGCCCATCGCGCGGATGATCTGCAGCTGCCGGAAGGCGTTGTTCAGATGGTCGTCGCCACGGATCACGTGCGTCACGCCCATGTCGTGGTCGTCGACGACGACCGCCAGCATGTAGGTCGGCGTGCCGTCGGCGCGCAGCAGGATCATGTCGTCGAGCTGGGCGTTCTCGACCGTGACCTCGCCCTGCACGGCGTCCTTGATGACGGTCTGGCCGGTCTGTGGCGCCTTCAGGCGCACGACCGGCTTGATGTCGGCAGGCGCCTCCTTCGGGTCGCGGTCGCGCCAGCGGCCGTCGTAGCGCATCGGCTTGCCGGCGGCCTTCTGAGCCGCCCGCATCTCGTCAAGTTCCTGGGGCGAGGCGTAGCAATGGTAGGCGTTGCCGGCCGCCAGCATCTGGTTGGCTACCTCGGCGTGACGTGCGGCACGCGAGAACTGGTAGGTGACCTCGCCGTCCCAGGGCAGGCCGAGCCAGGACAGGCCGTCGAGGATCGCGGCGATTGCGGGCTCGGTCGAGCGCGCGCGGTCGGTGTCCTCGATGCGCAGCAGGTACTTGCCGCCGTGATGCTTGGCGAACAGCCAGTTGAACAGGGCGGTGCGGGCGCCGCCGATGTGGAGATAGCCGGTCGGCGAGGGGGCGAAGCGGGTTACGACGGTCATATGTGCTGGTTTGGCCGCATTTTGGCCGAAAAAGAGGGCCGTACCTAGGCGAGCGTGTGGACCCTGTCAAACATGCGGTCCTGGCTCCTCCAACAACTCGACGCCGAACGCGGCCGCTGGATGCTGTGGCTTCCGGTCGCGCTCGGACTCGGCATCGCGGTCTACTTCGAGCTGCCGAGCGAGCCCGCGCTCTGGGTCGGACCGGCGCTTGCGGCGGCGGCGATCGTCCTGGCCGTACTCGCGCCCTCCGGCAGCCTTGCGCGGGCGATCGCGATCGGCGCTGTCGCGGGGTCGACGGGCCTCGGCCTCATCGCCTGGCGTACGGCAAGCCTCGCGGCGCCGACGCTGTCGCGGCCGCTCTTCAGCATCAATGTCGAGGGTCGCGTGGCCGACATCCAGCGCCTGCCCGACGGCGTGCGCGTCGTGCTCGAGGCGGTGCGGCTGAAGGGCAACGGCGTGCCGCCGCCCGAGATGATGCCGCTCAAGGTCCGCGTCTCGCTGATCCGCGGTGCGCCGCCCCTCACCGTGGGCGATCGGCTGCTGGTGCTGGCCAACCTCTCGCCGCCGGCCGGACCCGCCATGCCGGGCGCCTTCGATTTCCAGCGGGTCGCCTGGTACCAGCAGCTCGGTGCGGTGGGCTATGCGCTCGCACCGGCAGCCGTTGTCGAGAAGGGCAAGCCCGACGGCTTCGTACGTACGCTCGACGCGCTGCGCGCCGACGTCACGCAACGCATCCTGAAGGCGCTGCCCAATCCCGAGGGCGGGGTGGTGGCCGCACTCCTCGCCGGCGAGCAGACCGCCGTCGACAAGGACGTGGCGCAGGCCATGCGCGACTCCGGCCTCGCGCACATCCTCTCGATCTCGGGCCTGCACATCGTGTTCGTCGTCGGCCTCGTCATGGGCATCGTCCGCTACGGCATCGCGCTGATCCCGCCGCTGGCGCTGCGCATCGATGCCAAGAAGGTCGCCGCCGTCCTCGCGCTGATGGCAGCGCTCTTCTACACGGCACTCGCCGGCGCGCCCGTGCCGGCGCAACGCGCCTGCGCCATGGCGGGCTTTGCGCTGCTCGCCATCCTGCTCGACCGCACCGCGCTGTCGCTGCGCCTCGTCGCCTGGTCGGCTGTCATCGTGCTGCTCGTCGCACCGGAGTCGCTGACCGGCGCCTCCTTCCAGATGTCCTTTGCCGCCGTCGTCGCGCTGATCGCGGCATGGGAATCGGCGGCAGGCTGGCGCCGCCGCCTGCACGAGCGCGCCGACCTCTCCGAGCGTCGCTGGCTGTGGCGGCTCGGCGCAGCCTTTGGCGCGAGCCTGCTGACGACCTTGATCGCCTCGGTCGCGACCGGTGCCTTCGCGGCCTATCACTTCAACCGCGTTTCACTGCTGGGCGTCGTAGCCAACCTGCTGGGCGTGCCGCTCACCGGCTTCTGGATCATGCCGTGGGGGCTCGCCGCGATGCTGCTTATGCCCTTTGGTCTGGAGCAGGTGGCGCTCGTGCCCATGGGCTGGGGCGTCGAGGCGCTGAACGCCATCGCGCGCTACGTCGCCGCTTGGCCAGAGGCGGCGACCCTTGTCCCGTCGCTGCCCGGCGCCAGCCTGTGGCTGCTGACCGCCGGCGGGCTGTGGCTCTGCCTGTGGCGGCGGCGCTGGCGCTACGTCGGGCTGCCGGTCGTGGCGATCGGCCTGATGCTGGGGCCACCGCCGGCGCCCGACCTGCTGATGAGCGAGGATGGCCGCGTGCTGGGCCTGCGCGACGAGCGCGGCGTCGTGCACGTCGCCTCGGCGCGTACCGATCGCTTCGTCAGCGAGGCCTGGGCCCGGCGCCACGGGCAGGAGGGTGCAGCCAAGCGGTGGACCGTCAGCGCCGACGGGCAGGCGGCCGGGCTCGGCTGCGGCACCGGCCTCTGTCGCTGGCGCAAAGGACCGTGGCGCGTCGCCCTGGTGAGCGACGAGCGCCGGCTCACCGAGGCCTGCAGCTCGGCCGACATTGTGCTCGCCACCGTCGACGCCCAGCAGCGTTGCCGCGGTCCCCGCCTCGTGATCGACCGGCGCGATGCGTGGAAGGACGGTGCCCATGCGCTGTGGCTCGATGAGCTGGGCGTCCGTCGCGAGACGGCGAACGCCCGCCGCGGCGACCGACCCTGGGTCCCCAACAGCCCGTCGCGACAGACGACGCCCGTCAAGGCGCCGGGCGCCTGAAGTGAGCCAACGCCGTCACCAGTAGGCGGCGAACGTCTCGCCGGGCTTCATCTCCCAGAGAACGTTCACGATCACCCAGCGGCCATTGAACTTCGAGAGATGGAGATAGTCGACCCAGGTCGAGGCGACGATCCGGGCGCTGGCGGCGTTGCCCGTCACTTCGAATACGGCGATGTCCTTCTGCTGCTGGTCCTTCGGTGTCGGGCGCGCAGCCTTGTCCCGCGTGAAGCCGACGAGCGCCAACGCGCTCATCTCGGCGAGATGCGACCGACCCGAAACCGGATCGGGATGGGAGATGCGCTTGGCGAGCTCGGGATGGAGCGAGCGCTCCATGCGCGCGGCGTCGCCTTCGTAGAAGCCCTCGATGTAGTCGAGGGCCGTTTGCCGGATCGCGGGGATGTCGTCGTTGCTCATGCCGTAGACTTGGCGCGGGAGTGCGGACGGCTCCAGCCAGCAAACGGTGAGTCGGTTACCCGGTTGCACAGCAGCTGGATACGCTACCGGAGCGATGTTAGAGCATCGGCCAACCAAACAAGGGGGAATGGATGCGTCGTTTGTTGGTTGCGCTGACGATCCTGCTGGTCGCGGCCTGCAGTCCGGCGGAGCGCATGAGCTACCAGGTCATGGGGAGCGGTGTCGCGTACGAGACGAACAAGGACGAGAAGGTGGCTGGAGCCTATCGGGCGCAGGGCGTCTACGACTCGGCGATGGCCAAGGACGGAAAGGTCAAGCCTGACGAGGTGCGGTGGCGGACCCTCTACAACGGGCTGATGACGGTGCAGAAGGACGGCTACGCCTACGCCACCATTGCCGGACCGCTCGGCATCAGCCTGAAGAGAACCGTCACTTCCACAGCCACCGGCTCGAGCTACACCAGCCATCAGTGGCCCGGCTTCGCCTTCGTCATTCGCGCCTACAAGGCCGATCAGGAGCGGCCGGCCGCCGCGCGCCCCATTCAGGGCCTGATCGACGAGTCGAACAGGCGAGCGCACGCCGCTGCGGGAACGGCAACGAACTGACGGCCGGAACTGCCGATCAGTTGTAGCGGCGGTAGAGGCCGGCGAGGCGTCCCTGGATCTTGACGCGATCGGGGCCGAAGATCCGCGTCTCGTAGGCGGCGTTGGCCGGCTCGAGCGCGATCGAGGCGCCCTTCTTGCGCAGGCGCTTGAGCGTCGCCTCGCTGTCGTCGATCAGGGCCACGACGATCTCGCCGGTCTCGGCGGTGTCGGAGCTCTTGATGATGGCGATGTCGCCGTTCTGGATGCCGGCCTCGACCATCGAGTCGCCCTGGACCTCGAGGCAGTAGTGCGCGCCGGAGCCGAGGAGGGAGACGGGGACGTCGACGGTCGTCGAGTTGTCGCGCAGCGCTTCGATCGGCGTACCGGCAGCGATCCGGCCGTAGAGCGGCAGGCTGAGGGCCTGCGCCTCGTTGGCGGCCTGGATGGCGCCGGCCAACGGCACGCGGTCGCCACGCACGATCTGGGGGACGAAGCCGTCGCGGCCTTCGGCGAAGCCGCGCCGGGCGTCGGCGAGCAGGGGGGTGACATTGGGCGCCGGCATGGCGGCGGCATCGGGCAGCTTGAGAACCTGCAGGGCGCGCGCACGATGCGGCAGGCGCCGCAGGAAGCCGCGCTCCTCCAGGCCGGTGATGAGGCGGTGGATGCCGGACTTCGACTTCAGGCGCAGCGCTTCCTTCATCTCGTCGAAGGAGGGCGACACGCCGTCGTCGTTCAGGCGCTTGTTGATGAACAACAGCAGCTCGTTTTGTTTGCGGGTTAGCACCGTCTTCTCCCCAGAACGCCTACCAGATTTCGGAACAAATCCTGAAACCCGACACATGTTCTAGTTTAGTTCTGCGTCCGGGTCAAGTTATCCCGGGGAAGTCGGGGATCAGTAGCCGCCGCTAAGGCCCGCGAGGTCGACAATCTGCACGGTGTCTCCCGCCTTTCGCGCGGGGTCATGGGCGGGCCGGACCAGCAGGGCGTCGCTGGCGGCGAGCACCGAGAGCATCGAGCTGTCTTGCACTGCGTGCGGCTCGACGGTGAGGCCGCCGGCGGCGGGGCGGGTC
>SCVT01000766.1 GCA_004296815.1 Reyranella sp.
GCCGCAACCGCGCCAACCAGGCGATCCTGCCGCTGCGCGGCAAGATCCTGAACGTCGAGCGCGCGCGCTTCGACAAGATGCTGAGCTCGGCCGAGTCGCCCTCGACGATGAACATCTCGGAGAGAGCCGGGTCGCGTTCCTGGCAGTCGGCGAGCTTGCCGGGCAGCGAGGAGACATCGAGGGCGCCCTTGCGGCGCGTGAGCTCGCGGGCCTTGCGGGCAGCCTCGCGGGCGGCGGCCGCCTCGACCACCTTGGTCAGGATCTTCCTGGTTTCCGAGGGGTGCTCCTCGAACCACTGGCCGAGCTTGTCGCCGACCACCGACTCGACCACCGGCCGGACCTCTGACGAGACCAGCTTGTCCTTGGTCTGCGAGGAGAACTTCGGGTCGGGCACCTTGACCGAGAGCACGCAGGTCAGGCCCTCGCGCATGTCGTCGCCGGTGAGGTTGACCTTCTCCTTCTTGGAGATGCCGCTCTCGTCGGCGTACTTGTTCAGCGTGCGCGTGAGCGCGCCGCGGAAGCCCGCGAGATGGGTGCCGCCGTCGCGTTGCGGGATGTTGTTGGTGAAGCACAGCATCGTCTCGTGATAGCTGTCGTTCCACTGCATCGCGACCTCGACGGTGATGCCCTCCTTCTCGCCACGGATCGAGACCGGCGGGTTGTGCAGCACCGTCTTGTTGCGGTCGAGATACTTGGCGAAGGCCTCGACGCCGCCCTCGTAGTACAGCTCGGAGACCTTCGGCTCGGCGGCGCGCTCGTCGCTGATCACGATGCGCACGCCCGAGTTCAGGAACGCCAGCTCGCGCAGGCGATGCTCGAGCGTCGCGAAGTCGAACTCGGTCTTGGTGAAGGTGTCGGTCGAGGGCAGGAACGTCACTTCGGTGCCGTGCTTGCCGTCCGGCGCGTCGCCCACGGTCTGCAGGTCGCCCTCGGGCTCGCCGTGGTGGAAGCGCAGATGGTGCTCCTTGCCGTTGCGCCAGATGCGCAGGTCGAGCTGCTTGGAGAGCGCATTGACCACGGCGGCGCCGACGCCGTGCAGGCCGCCCGACACCTTGTAGGAGTTCTGGTCGAACTTTCCGCCGGCATGGAGCTGCGTGAAGATCACGTTGGCGGCCGAGATGCCCTCTTCCTTGTGGATGTCAGTCGGCA
>SCVT01000587.1 GCA_004296815.1 Reyranella sp.
CTCGGCCTACGTCGGCGCCTGGGGCTCCAACGTCAACTTCCCCGGCACCGGCACCACCGCCGAGATCGACCTCCTTGCCGGCTTCCGCCTCAAGGCCTTCGACGACAAGTTCACCGCCGACTTGGGCTACATCCGCTACAACTACCTCTCCGCCAACTCGACCCTCTTCTACGACTTCAACGAGTTCGGCCTCGTCCTCGGCTACGACTTCGGTGTCGCCTCACTCCAGGGCGCCGTCCGATACAGCCCCAACTTCTTCGCCAACTCCGGCATCGCCTGGTACAAGTGGGCCCAGCTCACCGTTCCGCTCTCCTTCATCAAGGTGAACGAGAACGTCTCGATGAAGGCCTTCGGCAACATCGGCAACCAGTACGTCGAGCGCTTCGCCAACTACGGCATCCCCAACGACAACTACTGGGACTGGCAGATCGGCCTCGTCCTCAACGTCTACGGCTTCGATCTCTCCGCCGCCTATACCGGCACAAACCTCTCGGTGCAGGATTGCCTCGGCACCCAGAACTGCGCCTCCCGCGTCATCGTCGGCATCGCTAAGGCTTTCTAGTCGCCTTGCGGGCAGCGGGAGCCGCTGCCATCTAGGAGGGATGGACAACCGTCCCTCCCCTTCCTCTCCGGTGGACATCGCCATCGTCGGCGCGGGCCTGAACGGCAGCCTGCTCGCGCTGGCGGCCGGCGAGTCGGGTCTCGCGACGGCGCTGATCGACCGCGTGCCGCTCGCGTCGTTCACCGAGGCCGGCTTCGACGGCCGCACCACCGCCATCGCCTATACGAGCCAGCGCCTCTTTGCGGCGCTCGGCCTCTGGGACGAGGTCGCGGCCGTCGCCGAGCCGATCCGCGACATCCGCATCTCCGATGCCGGGCACGACGGCCGCGCCAGCCCGTTGTTCCTGCACTTCGACCATCGCGAGGCCGCCGAAGAAGGCACCGCCGCCGCGCCCATGGGCTGGATCGTCGAGAACCGCTTCCTGCGTGCGGCGATCCTGCGCCGGCTCGCCGCCTGCCCCGCCGTCGAGCTGGTCTCGCCCGACGAGGTCACCGACACCGAGCGCACGCTCGACCGCGCCACGCTCGCCCTGAAGAGCGGCCGCACGATCGCCGCGCGCCTCGTCGCCTCGGCCGAGGGCCGCTTCGGCTCGATGCGCGAGGAGGCCGGCATCGGCGCGCGCGCCTGGTCCTACGACCAGATCGCCATCGTGCTGGTGGCGCACCATGAGCGCCCGCATCGCGGCGTCGCCCAGGAGAAGTTCCTGCCCGGCGGCCCGTTCGCCATCCTGCCGATGACCGACGGCGAGAAGGGCGAGCATCGCTCCTCGATCGTGTGGACCGAACGCGCCGACCTGGCGCGCCGTCTGCTCGAGCTCGACGGCCCGAGCTTCCAGGCCGAATTCGCGCGCCGCTTCGGCGACCATCTCGGCGCCGTCGCGCCGGCCGGCCCGCGCTGGTGGCATCCGCTCGGCCTCGTCCATGCCGACCGCTATGTCGACACGCGGCTGGTGCTGGTGGGCGATGCCGCGCACGGCATCCATCCCATCGCGGGCCAGGGCTACAATCTCGGCGTGCGCGACATCGCGGCCCTCGTCGAGGTGCTGGTCGACGCCAAGCGACTCGGCCTCGACGTCGGGTCGGCCGATACGCTGGAGCGCTACGCCCAGTGGCGTCGTGCCGATAATTTCACCATGGTGGCGGCGACCGACGTGCTGAACCGCCTCTTCTCCAACGACATCAAGCCGATCCGCCTGGTGCGTGACCTCGGCCTCGCGGCGGTCAACCGCGTGCCGCCGCTCCGCCGCTTCTTCGTCCGCCATGCGATGGGCCTGGTCGGCGACCTGCCCAAGCTGATCCGGGGGCAAAGACCCTAATCCGGCGGGCCTAGACTCCTCGGGTCCTCAGCCCTATCTCAGGGGCCGCAATCGAGGATCCCCATGGCGCAAGCGCAAGTTCCCGTCACCGTGCTCACCGGCTATCTCGGCGCCGGCAAGACCACGCTGCTCAACCGCATCCTGAGCGAGCAGCACGGCAAGAAATACGCCGTCATCGTGAACGAATTCGGCGAGCTCGGCATCGACAACGACCTCGTGGTCAACGCCGACGAGGAAGTCTTCGAGATGAACAACGGCTGCATCTGCTGCACCGTGCGCGGCGACCTGATCCGCATCATCGAAGGCCTGATGAAGCGCAAGGACAAGTTCGACGGCATCCTGGTCGAGACCAC
>SCVT01000588.1 GCA_004296815.1 Reyranella sp.
GCGGAGATCGATCCCGACCCCAAGGACTATCCCGGCGCCCGGCCGGAGATGCTGAAGGCCGGCGGCCTCGTCTTCACGCCGCCCAGCAAGCCGGTCGATCTCGCCGACTGGAGCCAGTGGTGGCGCTTCACCTTCGGGGCAACCTGGCGCCGACCTTACGGCAAGGGCAGCCACATCGGCGGCCTCGACGAGCATCCCGTCGTGCAGATCGCCTTCCGTGACGCCGAGGCCTATGCGAAGTGGGCCGGCAAGGAGCTGCCGACCGAAGCCGAGTGGGAGTTCGCCGCGCGCGGCGGGCTCGACGGCGCGGAGTTCGCCTGGGGCGACGCAATGCTGCCCGGCGGCAAGCACATGGCCAACACCTGGCAGGGTTCGTTCCCGCACAACAACACGCGCGAGGACGGCTTCGCCCGCACCTCGCCGGTAAGGACCTATCCGCCGAACGGGTACGGTTTGTACGACATGATAGGCAATGTTTGGGAATGGACGACCGACTGGTTTTCTGCCCAGCATGAAGCTGACGCAGCCAAGGCGTGCTGTGTGCCGGAGAACCCGCGCGGCGGATCGGTCGAGGGCAGCTACAACTCGAGGCAGCCCAGCGTCCGCATCCCGCGCAAGGTCCTGAAGGGCGGTTCGCATCTCTGTGCGCCGAGCTACTGCCGGCGATACCGCCCCGCCGCACGACATGCCGAGGACGTCGACACGACGACGAGCCATGTCGGCTTCAGGTGCATCGTGCGTAACGCGGGAGGACAGGATGAGCGACGACAAGGAGAACAACGGTAACGGTTCGCGGCGACGCAGCTTCCTTCTCGGCGGATCGGCCCTCTCGGTGCTGGGCACCGTGGGCCTCGGCCCGCAGGTCGCGCAGGCACAGCAGCAACAGCGACCCGCAACGCCGCCGCCCGCTGCCGGTGGCCGTAAGCCCAATATCCTGGTGATCTTCGGCGACGATGTCGGCATCGCCAACATCAGCGCCTACTCGGGCGGCCTGATGGGCTACGAGACTCCCAACATCGACCGTATCGCCCGCGAAGGCATCAGGCTGCAGCACTATTACGGCGAGCAGTCCTGCACCGCGGGCCGCGCCGCCTTCCTCACCGGCCAGCACGGCATCCGCACCGGCCTCACCAAGGTGGGCTTCCCCGGCGCGCCGATGGGCATGAACCAGCTCGATCCCTCGATCGGCGGCCTGCTCAAGAACCTGGGCTATGCGACCGGCCAGTTCGGCAAGAACCATGTCGGCGACCGCAACGAGTCGCTGCCGACGGTGAACGGCTTCGACGAGTTCTTCGGCAACCTCTATCACCTGAACGCCGAGGAAGAGCCCGAGCTCCCCGACTATCCCAAGGACCCGGCCTACCGCGCCAAGTTCGGTCCGCGCGGCGTGCTGAAGTGCCGGGCGAGCGACCGCGACGATCCGACGGTCGATCCGCGCTTCGGCAAGGTCGGCAAGCAGACCATCGAGGACACCGGCGCGCTCACCAAGAAGCGCATGGAGACGATCGACGACGAGACGTCGGCCGCGGCGATCGACTACATGAAGCGCCAGCAGGCCGCCGGGAAGCCGTTCTTCTGCTGGTTCAACTCGACCCGCATGCATCTGCGCACGCACGTCCGGCAGGCCCATCGCGGCCGCTACAAGCACGGCGATAGCGAGTACATCGACGGCATGATGGAGCACGACGACACGATCGGCGTGCTGCTCAAGGCGCTCGACGACATGGGCATCGCGAACGACACGATCGTCGTCTACACCAGCGACAGATCGGAAGAGCGTC
>SCVT01000589.1 GCA_004296815.1 Reyranella sp.
TCACAACCCGCTGCGCCGGGGCCTCGGCCATCCGGAAGTCGACGCCGGCAAGCTCACCGCCGAGCTGCTGGCGCTGGCCGGGCGGCTCTCGAGCCGCGCCGGCGTCTACGGAATCTGGCGCAGCCAGATCGGCCGACCGCGCGACGAGGTGCAGGCGATCACCGTATGGCCCGACGGCACTACCGCCGCTGCCGCGGAGCGCGCCTTGCTGGGCGACGACGCCGAGGTGCGCAACGTCGCGAGCGAAGCGATGGTCCCGACCCTGCGCCCGACCGACACCGTGCCGCCGACGCGCCAGGGCAACTACGCCTTCCGCTGGTTCGCCACGCCCGAGCCGCACTGGCCGGAATTCCTCGACCTCTGCGCCGCGGCCTGGCCCGGTTTCGAGGCCGCCTACGATTCGCAGGTGATCGGCCTCTGGCAGGCGACGGGCGACCGGACGGGCGGCGGCAGCGACGAGGTCACGGGCGCCGGCCGGCCGGGTGTCCGCAGCCTGCTGCTGACCCGTCGGCCCAACCTCGCCATGTGGGAACGCTCCAAGCAGCCCGAGAACGTGGCCGAGGCGGCCGTGCGCGAGAGGCTGAGCCGCCGCTACGACCTCTGCGACTGGACCGTGGTGTCGACCGCCACGCTGCTGACGGCCACGGACCGCCAGGATACCGCTCGCTGGACCTGAGGGGCCGCTGGACTTGAGGCGCGGCCGCGCCTATCTCCCCGCCACCATGCAGACGCTGCGCTCCTTGCAGGCCCTGGATCGCGAGGGGCTCCTGACGCCCGATCCGCAGCTGGAGCAGGCTGCGCGCTCCATGGCGATCGCTGTCACGCCGGAGATGGTGGCGCTGATCGACCGCGCCGACCTCGCACACGACCCCATTGCGCGGCAGTTCGTCCCGAGCCGCGCCGAGGCCGAGATCGCGCCCGAGGAACTCGCCGACCCGATCGGCGACGAGGCGCGCTCGCCCGTGAAAGGGATCGTGCACCGCTACCCCGACCGCGTGCTGCTGAAGCCGCTGCATGTCTGCCCGGTCTATTGCCGCTTCTGCTTCCGCCGCGAGAAGGTCGGTCCCGGCGGCGAGGCGCTAACGGCGGAGGAACTGGACGCCGCCATCGCCTATGTCCGCTCGCGCCCCGAGATCTGGGAAGTGATCCTGACCGGCGGCGATCCGCTGATGCTGGCGCCGCGCCGCCTGGCCGAGCTGATGGCTGCCCTCGATGCCACTCCGCACGTCGCTATCGTGCGCGTGCACAGCCGCGTGCCGATCGTCGATCCGGAGCGCGTGACCGATGAACTGGTTCAGGCGCTGAGGCCCGGCCGGGTCGGCGTCTGGATGGGTGTGCACTGCAACCACGCGCGCGAGCTCACGGCAGGGTCACGCACCGCACTGAAGCGGCTTGCCGATGCCGGCCTGCCGCTGATGTCGCAGACAGTGTTGCTGAAGGGCGTGAACGACGACGTCGAGACCCTCGAACAGCTCATGCGGGCGCTCGTCACGGCCCGGGTGAAGCCCTACTACCTGCACCATCCCGACCTCGTGCGGGGCACCGGCCATTTCCGGGTCTCGATCGAGGAGGGCCAGGCGCTGATGAAGGCGCTGCGCGGCCGACTGTCCGGTCTGGCCCAGCCCACCTATGTGCTGGACGTGCCGGGCGGCCACGGAAAGGTGCCGGTCGGACCGGCCTATCTCGGCGACGATCCCGATGCCCTGCGGATCGAGGACGCTTTCGGCGGGCTGCACCGCTACCCGCCCGCCTGACCTCCAGGCTTTAGTTTTTCTCGGGCCGTCCCCTAGCGACGGCCACCGCTGGCGGCGAGCGCGGGACGGCCAGCCCGCGCCTGCGGCGCGGCCAGCTCCTCGACCAGCCACTCCTCGAACGCCTTGGTCTTCGGACGGCTGACCGAGGCCGGCGGACAGACGAACCACCACGCCTTGCCGCTATCGACGATCTGGTCGAACGGCTGGAACAGCCGGCCCTCGGCGAGCTCCTCGCGGAAGAGCTGCGGCGGTCCGACGGCGACGCCCGCGCCTTCCATCGCCGCTTCTACCGCGATCATGGTCGAGTCGAAGGTGAGCACGCGCTTGGGCTTGAAGTCGCCCATGCCGACGGCGCGCAGCCAGATCGACCATTCGGGATCGTGCGTCATGTCGATGAAGGGAACGCGCTTCAGGTCGTCGAGCGTCTTCAGCTTGTCGCGGTAGCGCTTGCCGCAGAGCGGCGTCAGCACATCGCTGAAAAGCCGCGTGGCATGCAGATCGGGCTCGGGTTGCACGGTGAAGCGGATGGCGCAGTCGACGTCCTCGCGCGCGAAGTCGACGCGCTTCTGGCTCGTCGTCATGCGCACCTCGATCTCGGGATGCTTGGACTGGAAGCGATGCAGACGCGGCACCAGCCAGCCCAGCGCGAAGGTCGTGACGAGGCTCACGTTCAGCGTGCCCGAGTTGGCCTTGCGGCCGACGCGCTCCAGCGCGTTGGTCATGCGATCGAACGCGTCGCGCAGGTCGGGCAACAGCGCCTCGCCTTCGCTGGTGATCTCGAGCCCGCGCGGGCGGCGCACGAACAGGGCGACGCCCAGGCGCTCCTCGAGCGCCTTCACCTGATGACTTACCGCAGCTTGGGTCACATGCAGCTCCTCGGCGGCATGCGTGAAGCTTGCGTGACGGGCGGCGGCTTCGAAGGCGCGGAGCGCATTGAGGGGCAGCTGAGAGCGGCTCATTTAAGGCAACGAGTTCATAGTTTTTCTATGTCTCCCCCGAGCAATCGTCCTTTGCGCGATGGCGTATCTTACCGCAAATTCAGGCAGGAAACGAGGCGGAACCGCCAATTTCGGCCCCATCGCCTCAAACGGAGCTAAGTCATGTCCACCCTGTCCAGCGTCCGGGAATTGACCCACGCGGAAGCCCCCTCGTTCTCGTTCAGTCGCGCCGTGGCGCTGCTGGCCGGTTCGGTCGTGGTCGGGATGGAGAAAGTCATGACCCGAGCGGAACTTGCCCGTTCGCGACGCCAGCTCGCCCAACTCGACGAGCGGCTGCTGCGGGACATCGGCCTCGACCGGGCGACCGCCCGTTTCGAAGCCGGCAAGGGTTTCTGGACCTAAGCCGGAATTGCCGGCGGGCGCCGGATAGAGCAGGTTCGGGTCGTGGTGCTTTGATGGCGCCATGACCCAACACCCTCTCTCCTTTCCCGCCGTGGCCAACGCCACTTCCACCCTCCCCGACCCGGACACCTGCTGGCACGCCGTCCAGCGGCGCGACCGGGCCTACAACGGCCGGTTCTGGTTCTCGGTCAAGACGACCGGGGTCTTTTGCCTGCCGTCGTGCGCGGCCCGTCCGCCGCTGCGCAAGAACGTGGCCTTCCACGCCTCGCCCGAGGCGGCGGAGGCGGCGGGCTTCCGTGCGTGCATGCGCTGCAAGCCCCGCGACTGGCAGGCCGACCTCGGCCTCAGCCGCCCGGTGGCGCGCGCCTGCGCCCTGTTCGACGCCGCCGACACCGACAGCCCGCCCTCGCTCAGCGAGGTCGCCCGCAAGGTCGGCCTGTCGAGCGGCGCGCTCAGCAAGCGCTTCCTGGCCGAACTCGGCGTCAACCCGCGCGACTGGCTGGTTGCGCGCAAGCGCCAGCGCTTCCGCCGCGCACTGCGCGACGGCTCGAGCGTGGCCGCCGCGATCTACGGCGCGGGCTACGGCTCGCCGAGCCGCGTCTACGAATCGAGCGACAAGGCGCTGGGCATGACGCCCGCCACCTACGCCAAGGGCGGCGCGGGCGCCCACATCGACTACACGACGGTCGATTCCGATTACGGCCGCGTCCTGGTGGCGGCGACGCAGAAGGGCATCGCCGCGGTGTTCCTGGGCGACAACGATCGCGCCCTCGAAAAGGACCTGAAACAGGACTTCCCGGCGGCCGACATCGAGCGCAACGACGATGCCCTAGGCCCTCGCGTGAAGGGCGTGCTGTCGCGCCTCTACGGCCGTAAGCCCTCGGCGCTCGACGCCCCCGACGTGCCGCTCGACATCGTGGGTACGGCCTTCCAGTGGAAGGTCTGGAAGGCGCTGACCGAGATCCCGGCCGGCGAGACCCGGACCTATGGCGAGATCGCTCGCCGCATCGGAGAGCCCAAGTCGGCGCGTGCCGTCGGTCGGGCCTGCGCCACCAATCAGGCCGCCGTGGTCATTCCCTGCCATCGCGCCGTGGGATCGAGCGGCAAGCTCACCGGCTATCGCTGGGGCGTGGCCCGCAAGGAGCGGCTGCTGGCTGAGGAGCGGCGGCGCAGCAGCACGTAAAAGGCACCCGTGCCGCCGTGATGGGCATGAGCGGCGCGGACCGCCCTGACCCGCGCGCGAATATCAGTGCGATTCAGCCAACCGAAGAACTCGGAGCGGATGCGGCCGGTGATGGTGCGGCCGTTCTCCTCCCGTAGCCCTTTGCCGGTGACGACCAGGACGACACGAAGGTCGCGGTCCACGGCCCGTTCCAGGAACCGGGTCACGGCACCCTCGGCGGCGGCCAAGGTCATGCCGTGCAGGTCGATCGTGGCCTCGGGCGCGAGCTGGCGCCGCGACAGTTTTCGTGACACGTCGCGGTCGAACCCGCTGCCGTCGGCACTGAGCTCCGGCTCGCGGGAAATGGCGACCGGCGGCCGCACTGCGCGCCGCACGACCGGCGCAGCGGCACCCTTTTCCGGCTGGGGACGTGCCGCCCGCCGCTTCCCGTCGATCCGCTTCACGTCGGCCATCGCCGCGGCGAAAATGTCGGCGTCCTTGACCATGGGATTTCGTGTAGCGCTGACCGTGAGGCGGGTCTACACAGCGCGCCATGGCTACCGCGCCCCAGAATCCTCCCGGGAATCCGTCCCGCACGCCGCCGCAACCCGACCCCGACCTCCGGACCGGACTGCAGTTCCTGCGCGCCGGCTGGTTCGACCGCGCCGAGCCGCTCTTCCGCGGCGCTCTCGCCCGTCACGGCGAGCGGCCCGACATCCTGCACTATCTCGCCGTCTGCCTGTCGCAGCGCGGTGCCGTGCAGGAAGCCGAAGGCCTGTGGCGCAAGGCCGTGGCGAAAGATCCCAGCGAGCCGATGCTGCACTACAATCTCGGCCTGGCGGCGCGCCGGCAGGGACATCTCGACGAGGCGGCTCGTCGCTTCCGCGACACCATCCGCCGCGCGCCCAGCCATGTCGAAGCACGGCTGGCGCTGGCCTCCATTCATATGGACCAGGCCAAGTTCGCCGCCGCCGAGCGAGAGCTCTCGGAATTCGTGGCCAACATCGACCGCGCCATCCAGGACCACAAGGCGGAGACACTGAAGCCGCTGCAGGCGCGGGCGCGCAACATGCTGGGCTATTGCCTCTATCGGCTCGGCCAGCATTCGGGCGCTCTCGAGGTCCTCGACATGGCGCTCCTCGACGCCGGCGAGGAGCCGACGCGGCGCGGCCAGATCCTGGGCGACCGGGCGCTGGCATTGAGCGCGCTCGGCCACCACGACGAGGCGATCGCCGAGATCGGCCGGGCGCTCGAGATCGTGCCGGAGAACGCGATCAGCAATCACGCGCTGGGCTTCATCCTCCTGCACGCCGGACGGCCGAGCGACGCCATCCCGCCGATCGAGAAGGCGCTTCAGCTCGATCCGACGTTCGGACAGGCCTATGCGACGCTCGCCTCGGCGCAAGCCGCCGCCGGTCAGGCGGGCCGTGCAGCCGAGACGCTCGCCGGGACACTGGCCCGCAATCCGCTGGACCGCGACGCCGTCCTGCAGCTTTCGAGCCTGCACATCGACCAGAAGCGGTTCGAGGAGGCCGAGAAGGCGCTCGACCCCTATCTCAGAGCCGTGCCGCGCGATCCCCGTGCACTCAACAACCACGGGCTGGCGTTGATGGGACTGCAGCGCTTCGACGACGCGCGGCGGGCGCTGAAGCGCGCCGCCAAGGTGGCGCCGGACGACCCGTTCGTGCTGACCAACTTCGGACGGGCCCTGATGGGCCTCGGCCGGGCCGCCGAGGCGCGCGTGCACCATGAGCATGCACTGAGGAGCCTGCCGGGCGACTCGCGGTTGCTGGTGAACTACGGCCTCTGCCTCGCGGCCCTCGGCGACCGCGACAAGGCGCGCGAGACCCTGGACGCGGCGCTGGCGGCCAATCCCGACAACGAGGAGGCGCTGAACGCCCGCGCGAGCATCGACGCATGAGTGCCGGGGCCGACCGCCTGGCGGAGGTGAGCCACCGCATCGCCGATGCCGCGCGCGCCGCGGGGCGCCAGCCTTCGGACGTGACCCTCGTCGCGGTCTCCAAGACGCACGGCGCCGACAGCGTGCGCGAACTCCTCGAGGTCGGCCATCGCGTGTTCGGCGAGAACCGCGTCCAGGAGGCCGAAGGCAAGTTCCCGGCGCTGAAGGCCGAGTATCCCGACCTCGAACTGCACCTGATCGGCCCGCTGCAGACCAACAAGGCGCGCGAGGCCGTCGCTCTGTTCGACGTCATACAATCGGTCGACCGCGAGAAGCTTGCCGCCTCACTGGTGAAGGAGATGGAGCGGCTCGGCCGGCGGCCGGCCTGCTACATCCAGGTCAACACCGGCGAGGAGCCGCAGAAGGCCGGTATCCTGCCCAAGGACCTCGACGCTTTCGTCACGGCCTGCCGCGAGCAGTACAAGCTGCCGATCGTCGGCCTGATGTGCATCCCGCCGGTCGACGAGGAGGCGGCACTGCACTTCGCGCTGCTGGGCAAGATGGCCGCCCGCAACGGCCTGGCCAAGATCAGCATGGGCATGAGCGCCGACTACGAAACCGCGGTGCGGCTGGGCGCGACGCATGTCCGGGTCGGTAGCGCCCTGTTCGGCGCCCGCCCGGCCTTGGCTGCGCATGCCTGAGCTGCCTGAGGTCGAAACCGTCCGTCGCGGGCTGATGCCCCGGTTGGTCGGGAAACGAATCGTTCGCCTCCAGCAGCGGCGCAAGGACCTCCGGATTCCGATGCCCGCGAAGTTCGCCTCGAAGGTCGAGGGTCGGACCGTTCGTGCGATCGACCGGCGCGCCAAGTATCTGCTGATCCGGCTGGACGACGGGCAGACCCTGATCGCCCATCTCGGCATGTCCGGCCGCATGACCCTGCACGACGCAGCGAGTGCCGCCGCCCATCCGCTGGACCGGCACGATCACGTGGTGTTCGACATCGAGGACGGCTGGCAGGTCCGCTTCAACGACGCCCGGCGCTTCGGCCTGATGCTGCTGGTCGCCGATGAAGCCCTGCCGAAGCACAAATTCTTCAAGGGCCTCGGCCCGGAGCCTCTCGACGAGACGTTCGACGGTCCGGCGCTCGCGGAGCGGCTCGCCGGCCGCAAGACACCGATCAAGGCTGCCCTGCTCGACCAGAAGACCCTGGTCGGCGTCGGCAACATATATGCGTGCGAGGCGCTGTTCCTGGCCGGCATCTCGCCGCGCCGGTCGGCCCATACCGTGCGGGGCGAGCGCGCCGCGAAGCTTGTCGAGACGATCAAGCAGGTCCTGCTCCGCTCGATCGACGATGGCGGGTCCAGCCTGCGCGATCACGTCCAGCCGGGCGGCGAGCTGGGCTACTTCCAGACCCGCTTCAACGTCTACGACCGTGCCGGCATCGCCTGCCCGACGCGCGGTTGCGGCAAGACCGTACGCCGGCTCGTCCAGGCAGGGCGCTCCACCTTCTATTGCGCACGCTGCCAGCGCTAGCTAAGAGCGGCCGACACCGAGGAGGAACTCCAGTGGCGGCGTACGAGAACATCCAGACCGAAACCAAGGGCCGAGTCGGGATCATCCGGCTGAACCGGCCGAAGGCGCTGAACGCGCTCTGCGCCGATCTGGTCCGCGAGCTCGGCCTCGCGCTGGACGCGTTCGAGGCCGACCCGAACATCGGCTGCATGGTGCTCACCGGCAGTGAGAAGGCATTCGCAGCGGGCGCCGACATCAAGGAGATGAAGGAGAAGTCCTACCAGGATGTCTTTCTGCAGGACTTCATCACCGTCGGCTGGGAAAAGGTGAGCCAGGTCCGCAAGCCGATTGTCGCCGCCGTGGCGGGCTACGCGCTGGGCGGCGGCTGCGAGATGGCCATGATGTGCGACTTCATCATCGCCGCCGACAACGCGAAGTTCGGCCAGCCGGAAATCACACTTGGAACGATTCCAGGCGCCGGCGGCACGCAGCGCCTGCCGCGCTTCGTCGGCAAGTCCAAGGCCATGGACATGGTCCTGACCGGCCGGATGATGGACGCGGCCGAAGCCGAGCGCTGCGGCCTGGTGAGCCGGGTCGTGCCGCTCGCCCAGCTCATGGACGACGCCGTCGCCACGGCCGAGAAGATCGCCGGCATGTCGCTGCCCGCCACGATGGTCGCCAAGGAGGCCGTCAATCGCGCCTTCGAGACCACGCTGGCGGAGGGCGTTCGCTTCGAACGTCGCACGTTTCATGCGACCTTTGCCTTCGATGATCGGGCCGAGGGCATGGCGGCGTTCGCCGACAAGCGGAAACCGGGCTGGAAACACCGCTGATTTGCGGCTTTTGGGCCGCTTGACCCGCCTTCAACCGGCCCGTATAAGCGCGCCCTTCCGAGGAACGAGGACTAAATGGCGAATCACAAGTCGGCCGAGAAGCGCGCCCGCCAGACCAAGCGCCGCACGACCGTGAATGCGGCCCGCCGCAGCCGCGTGCGTGGCTCCATCAAGAGCGTCGAAGAGGCGATCAAGTCGGGCGACAAGAAAGCTGCTCAGGCGGCTCTGCGCGCTGCGCAGCCGGAGATCCAGCGTGGCGCCGGCAAGCGCATCGTCGCGCCGAACGCCGCCGCGCGTCGCGTGTCGCGTCTCGCCGCGCGCATCAAGGCGATGGCCTGACGCTTCTCGCAGCCTGACTTCAGAGAATGTGAACGCCGCTCTCACGAGCGGCGTTTTCTTTTTCGGCGAATCGCAGCAGAATTTTTTCGACGATTTTTTTCGGCGTCTTCGACGATGATCGTTTGGTCGACGATTGGCCGAACGACATACGATTCGGATTTATCGGACGATGACGCGTCGCGGCCGCTAGATGTTGAGCGACGTCATGCGACACGCACCTCAAAAAACTGAATCCAAACGCTTGTCAATCGAGACGCGTCGCGAAGTGTCTGAATAGCGTGCGATGTTGTGCGCGTGAATCGTTTGCGCATGAAGGCGAGTCTGGATAAGAGTCGGCTCATCGCGACGGGGCGTGGGGCGCTGGAACGCGAGCCTGATGGAGACGGGGGGCTTCCTCTCCATCAACGACGAACGAGGGAGACTGGACCACAACGCTTCGCAAGTTCGACGGTTGAAAGATGAAGCGTCTCCTCGAAAGACGCTCGCTGGAAATTCCTGGTCGCCCTTGTCGTGTTGTGTGTCGCCTTTCGATCGCTGGCTCGCCGGACCATCGCCTCGCTTCGACGAAAGAAGAGCGGGGGCCATGTCGAAAGACAACAACATTGCCGGCACATACAAAGTGTCCCCCGCCGCCGGCTACACCGGTGACGTGACGCCGGCAGTTGCCTGGAGAATTCTCAGCGAGCACAAGGACGCGATCCTGATCGACGTCCGTACGCGCGCCGAATGGAACTTCGTCGGCTTGCCCGACCTCGCCGGCCTCGACAAGAAGCCGGCGCTGGTCGAGTGGCAGGTCTTCCCGACCATGCAGCCCAATCCCGAATTCGTCTCCGTGCTCTCGGGCGCGGTGGCGGACAAATCGGCCCCGCTGCTTTTTCTGTGCAGGAGCGGGGCCCGATCGGCCGCGGCGGCGAAAGCCATGACCGCGGCCGGCTACAGTACGTGTCTCAACGTGGCAGACGGCTTCGAAGG